>RGHP01000031.1 GCA_010024125.1 Gammaproteobacteria bacterium
CAATGCATCACCGAGGGCAAGTGGCGCGACCTGATGCTTCCGGGCAAAAATCCAGGTGAGTGCAATGACGCCAATCAACCCGCCATGGAAAGCCATTCCACCTTCCCAGACGTAGAACAATGACAATGGGTCATCCAATAGACGGCCTGGCTGATAAAAGAACATATATCCAGCGCGACCACCAACGATTACACCCAACGCGATCCAGCTCAAAAAATCAGACATCTGCTCTCGATTGATCGGAAATAAGCCGCGATCAATACGATATATCGCAAGCCCATACCCGCCTAGAAAACCAAATACATACATCAGTCCGTACCAGTGGATCTGAGCAAATCCAAGATCTAAAGCAATCGGATCGATCATGTGCGGCGTCAAAATAAGGTGATCCAAATCATTCTAATCGCCAAAAAAGCCAACAAAAGGCCAAATAATCGCTGCAAAATAACTTGGTCCATATGATGAGCTAATCGAGCTCCCCATTTCGCGAAGTAGGCAGAGGTCGCAACAATTCCAAGAAAAGCAGGGAGATAAACATAACCTAGAGACCATCTAGGTAAATCCTGATTGTCACCCGCGACAAGGATATGAGTAACAGTACCTGCCAAAGCTATCGGCAATCCTAGCGCTGACGCGGTGCCTATCGCCTTCTTGATAGGTGCGCCGTAAACCTTTAAAAATGGAACCGTCAGAGCTCCTCCAGCTATTCCGAGCATAGAACTTATCCAACCAGTTACTAAACCCATCAGACCAATCACAAATATTGCCGGGTTCGACTCTTTGACCGTTTCGATCTTCGAGCTGTTCTCAAAAAGCATCTTTGTCGCCATTATTAACAAAAACGAGCCCAAAATTAACCGAAGTACAAATCCACTTAACTGATCAGCTGTCCAGGCGCCCAGAATTGCTCCCAGAAGTAAAAACCCAGACATATTTCGAACACGTTCCCAGATAACACCCTGCTTTCTGTGATGGGCGATTACTGAGCTAATAGCAGTAAAAATAACGCAAGCGAGGCTCGTTCCGACGGCCAGATGAGTCAGAACAGACTCCGGCACATTCAACCATTCGAAACCAATCAACAACGCGGGCACAAAGACAATCCCACCGCCAACGCCAAAGAGGCCAGCGAGAACACCTGCAATTACACCGAGTACCAAATAAAAGATTATTTCTAACACTAATTACCCACTTATAACGATTCACGTAGGTTAGGTGGCACTAAAAGACCCAAATCCTTATCCATAAATACCTGGGCGACTATTCGGAGGACTTGAACGCCAGATTCTCGCGTTAAGGCCTGTGTTGCGAGCGACTGACATTCAGCTGAACTGAAGGCCCCTAGAGCACGTTTAACCTGCGCCAAGGCAGCAGATGACATCGACAATTCATTAAACCCAAGGCCGACCAACAAGATAGCAGCCAAAGG
The DNA here is from genome assembly GCA_010024125.1 of Gammaproteobacteria bacterium. GTDB lineage: Bacteria > Pseudomonadota > Gammaproteobacteria > Pseudomonadales > Litorivicinaceae > HIMB30. Next base: position 1,430 of record RGHP01000031.1, read on the forward strand.
ATCACCAGCCATCTCGCCACAGAGCGCGACTGGAATTTTGGCGTCACTCCCAGCTTTTGATGTGATCTCAAGTGCTCGCAGAACTGCCGGATGAAACCCATCAAACATATCGGCCACGCGCGCATTTGTTCGATCGACCGCGAGCAGATATTGCGTTAAATCATTGGAGCCTACCGAGAGGAAATCTGCTTCTTTCGCTAATTCAGGAGCAATATAGACCGCACTTGGAACCTCGATCATCACACCCACCTCTGGGGCTGTGACTGAATGGCCTTCAGCAGTTAATTCCAAAACAACACGTTCGATCAGCGCCTTTGATGCACGTAACTCTTCTAGCGTTGTGATCATTGGCAAGAGAATCCGCAGATTTCCAAGACCAGAATCTGCTCTCAGCATGGCACGAATCTGCGTTAGAAAAATTTCCGGATGGTCGAGGGTGACACGGATTCCTCGCCAACCCAAAAATGGGTTTTCCTCGTCAATCGAGAAATAAGGAAGACTTTTATCACCGCCAATATCGAGTGTCCGCATAACCACAGGCATCGGGGCATAAGTGTCAAGTTCAGCACGATACTCACTTTCCTGCTCGTCTTCTGATGGAAATCGAGATCTCGCCAGAAAAATAAATTCGGTGCGATATAGACCCACACCATCAATCCAGCTCCGCTGGCGTGCTGACAGCTCGCCAAATGGGCCCGCGTTTAACATCAAGTGGACATGCTGTCCGTCCGACGTCACCGCAGTTCCCGCTTCAACCTGCTCGAGATCCATCTCAAGAGTAGCGGCATCATCAATTGCCCGCTGATACTCAGCCAGCACATGTTCAGATGGCTCGACGATAACCTCGCCTCGCCATCCATCCACGATGAGATGTGCTCCTTGAATATCACCCAAAGGCAAGTCCACCGCACCCATCACTGCAGGAATACCCAGACTTCGAGCGAGAATAGCCACGTGTGAGTTTGCAGAGCCTTTGACTGAGACGATCGCTTTTAGCGAACCTGTATCAACCTCTCCAAGCATGACGGGTGTTACGTCTTCAGCGACTAAAATGACATCATCAGGATATTCAAATGATTCTGACTGCTCATGCAGTAGCTTAGCGAGAATACGCCGCCCCAAATCAAGCAGATCGGTCGCCCGCTCTTTTAGATACGCATCGTCCATTGCCTCAAAACGTGCGACCAAATCGAGTGCGACGTATTTTAGAGCAGTTGGGGCTGTCTCCCCGGACCGGATCCTCTGGCACACCTCACCACTTAAGGTGTGATCCTCGAGCATCCGTAGATAAGTATCGAAAAGCGCTGTCTCTTTGCGCGCCAAGTGCTCTGACAACGAGTCACTAATCTGTCTGAGCTCTGCTTTAACTTCACCGAGAGCCGTTTGAAATTCTTGGAGTTCGAGCTCAGGATCATCCGTCTTCGCATCCTTCACACGCCGCAAAATGGCTGGCGGTTGACGGACACAGGCAGTCCCGGTGGTCACACCTGAGACACCTGCAACCCCTTTAAAATGTACATCAATCGGTTTTTCGCCATCTGAATGACTCAGATGCAGTCGACCAGAGACCTTCGCATGGGCAATTAGCGCTGAAATTTGCGCAGCCACCGTAACGAGCAACGCCTCTTCATCATCACTGAACTTTCTCTGGGTTGTTTGCTGAACAACCAAAACACCAAGAATCTCTCGCTGGTGAACGATCGGCACCCCCAGAAACGACTGAAAGATTTCTTCACCTGTTTCTTGTAAGAATCGAAATGCCGGGTGGTTTGGCGCATCATCTAAGTTCACCAATTCGCCACGACTACCAACAGTTCCGACAAGACCTTCTGCCTTTGCCAAACTCGCGCTGCGAACGGAATCAGGATTCAATCCGTCTGTTGCCATGAGAAGCCAACGATCTGTTGACTCATCCAACAAATACACGGAACACACACCAGTCTGCATGGTGTCCTTGATTCGTTTCACGATGATCGTGAGCGCTTCGTCTAGAGTTGCCGCATCGGTGACCGCCTGAACCAGGCGCCGAAGGATGTCTAACATGCCATCGGTCCGAACCAACGCAATGCAGGTGCGAGCTCCATCATCGCTTGACGATACACATCCCGCTTAAATGGAATGACTTGGCCTAACGGATACCAATAGCTAACCCACTGATAGGCATCGAACTCTGGATGATCAGTAGCATCAAGATTCGGTTGAATGAAAGGATCATTGAGAGCCAGTAAGTACCATCGTTGCTTTTGACCAACACAGGTCTTCTTACCGCGCGGCCGAATCAGTGACTTTGGCAACCGATAACGGAGCCATCCAGCCGTTTGGCCCAAGACAAACACCTGATTCTGGGAGATACCAAGCTCTTCATGGAGCTCTCGGTACATTGTCTCTTGGGGAGTTTCTCCAGCTTTCATACCGCCCTGAGGAAATTGCCATGCATCTTCCCCGCGTCGCCTGGCCCACAGAACAGAGCCGGTCGGATGCGCGAGAATAATCCCCACATTTAGCCGAAAACCGTCCTGATCAATCATGACTTGAAACTCCCTTAAAACCCTCGCATTCTTTCAACTTTTCTCAAATCACTCAATCAAACAAGACAAATTCTATGCAACTTGCCATTTTCGACCTCGACCATACGCTTCTTCCATTCGACAGTGACAAGGCATGGAACCAGTTCTTAATCGACATCGGCGCCGTCGATGAAGACTACTATCAAGAGAATAATGAGCGGTTTTATCAGGATTATCTCGACGCCAAACTTGATATTCGCGCATATCAACGATTTGCATGCGAAGTGCTACAAAATTATTCGATCGAACAAGTGACGGAATGGAGAAATCAATACATACAAGACATTGTTCGGCCACAATTACAAATTAAAGCGTTGGAATGCATTCAGGCATACAAGATCGAGGGCTTTCACACACTCATCATTTCAGCGACAAATACATTCATCGTGGAACCCATTGCTCGCCTCCACGGCGTGGACAGCTTCCTCGGATGCATATTTGAAATTGTTGATGGCAAATACACGGGTGAACTCACCGGCATCCCGACCTACAAAGAAGGAAAAATCACAGCACTTGACGCTTGGCTTGACTCACAAGGCACCAAAGCACAGACCATCCATTTCTATTCCGACTCGATTAATGATCGCCCGCTACTCGAGCGAGCTGACCAAGCATTCGTCGTTGATCCAGATCAGTCATTAGCCGAACTTGCCCATGAGCGGGGGTGGCCAGTGATACAGTTTGCAGACTAATTGGAGTCTGCCATGAAGCACATCGGTTATTTCACTCATTCAGATTGCATGATTCACGACATGGGACACATGCATCCAGAGAGCCCCATGCGACTGCAGGCGATTGATACCCGCCTTCAAGCCCAAGGACTAATGCTTGATTTAACCCGTTTCGATGCGGAGCCAGCTGAGCTTGATCTCATTGAACGCGCACATCCGCATCAATACGTTCATGAAATTGAGCAAATCGGGTATGACGCGATCAACGGTGATCTAATCCCGGTGGACGGGGATACTTCAATGGGTCCCGGATCGCTGCGAGCTGCTCTTCTCGCTGCTGGCGCTGGGTGTCAAGCTGTCGATCGTGTCATGGCCGGTGAGATTCAACGCGCGTTCTGCGCGACTAGGCCTCCTGGGCATCATGCGGAAAAATCGTTGGCCATGGGATTTTGCTTATTCAATAACGTCGCTGTTGCTGCCCTACATGCGATTGAACATCACGGTCTTGAACGCGTCGCCATCATTGATTTCGATGTCCACAACGGCAATGGAACGGTAGATATTTTTAAAGATGATGAACGCGTAATGGTGTGCTCTTCGTTCCAACATCCATTTTATCCCAACAGACACTTTGATACTCCGGGGGAGCATCTGGTTCTAACGCCTATTAACGCGGGATCTGATGGTTTGGAATTTAGAAAAAAAGTTGAAAAGGATTTCCTTCCAGCACTTGATCAGTTCAAGCCAGAATTAATTTTGATTTCAGCGGGCTTTGATGCACATACAGAAGATCCACTGGGTGAACTGAATCTTGTCGAAGACGATTATCGTTGGATCACGACGTTAATCAACGATATCGCAAACCGTCATAGTCAATCACGTATCGTATCTATCCTCGAAGGTGGGTATCATCTCGGAGCGTTGGGCCGCAGTGTGTGTGCCCATATCGAGATGATGCTTCATGACTGATTTATCTGACTATCAACAGGTACTGACACCAAACTACGGCTTGCCCCCCAAAATCATTGTAAGAGGACAGGGCTGTGAGCTATTCGGACAATCGAACGAACGATACCTAGATCTCGCTGGTGGGATTGCTGTGAGCGCTCTAGGTCATTGCCATCCTGATATCGTTAAAGCCCTAACCGAACAAGCCAATAAGGTGTGGCACCTTTCCAATGTCTTGGCGAATGAACCAGCAATCGAACTTGCGAAGGCTCTCGTGGCTGCCACATTCGCAGATCGTGTGTTCTTTTGTAACTCGGGTGCAGAAGCGAACGAAGCAGCAATCAAAGCGGCCCGAAAGGCTGCATTCGATCTTCATGGGCCCGGAAAAAATGAAATCATTGCATTCAACGATGCATTTCATGGCAGAACCATCGCGACGGTAACAGCCGGGGGGCAACCCAAATACAGGACTGGCTTTGGGCCAATGCCAGAGGGCTTTACCCACCTTCCTTTCAATGACTGTAATGCCCTGGAGGCGCAAATTTCCGAAAAAACGTGTGCCGTAATGGTTGAGGCAGTGCAAGGGGAAGGCGGTGTGCGCCCAATTTGTCCCACATTTTTCGAGAAAATCCGCGCTGCCTGCGACCGTGTAGGTGCTGCGTTGATCGTCGATGAAGTACAAACAGGTATGGGGCGGACTGGCAAACTATTCGCCTACCAACACAGCGACATCACTCCAGATATTCTCAGTAGCGCCAAAAGTCTTGGCTGCGGTTTCCCCATTGGGGCCATGCTATGTAAGGAATGGATTTCAGAGCATCTTGTTGCTGGAACCCATGGAAGTACCTACGGGGGTAATCCACTCGGCACCGCTGTTGCTGGTAAGGCCCTCGAGATCATCAATACACCAGAACTTCTCGGTAACGTGGTTGCTCGTGGTCAGCAATTGATGGAAGGACTCAATACACTGAACTCAAAGCACGAATTGTTCAAAACGATTCGTGGAAAAGGTCTACTCATTGGCGCGGTTTTGAAAGACGAATACAGTGGACGCTCAGGCGAGTTGTCGGCGCTAACGATGCATGAAGGGCTCATGACACTTGTTGCCGGCCCAAATGTCCATCGATTCGCACCACCGTTGGTGATCTCAGAGGTTGAAATTGATGAAGCGCTACAACTGCTTGATTGTGCTTACAGCAAATTCAACAAACAGACTTAACTGAACTGATTACGCTACACTGGAATCTATGAAGATGTATCGAACTAAATCACGGCTTTTGTTTGCAGCAATCGCTTTCTCGCTTTCCCAAGCAGCAATAGCTTTTGATGTTGCGGGACTTAAAATCGGCGATACGGTTGATGATTTCCAGACCTTGGAAAGCCCAGCAAAGGAATTTCTGACCATCACCCATGACCCAGAAGGGAAGATCGTACGTATTTTTTATCGTCAGGAAGGCCTACCAAACGATGAAAAGACCCAAGCGAAACTCGTAAACCGTATCTGTAACAAATACGGACGCGTGACTCCTTGCTACTCTGCACTCTCAGAAATTGAATCGAACGATAAGCAATTCTTACGCTTCTTCCATCTGTACCGGGATGATGCTGAAACTCAAGAACTGCGCGCACGTATCCGTCGAACAAAAGCGTTCAGTTTGACCCCTGATCTGACGGTAGAAATCGATTTAATGGATTCGGCATACGCCAAAGCTCTGCGCGAACAAAAAGCGACCGCTTCGGATTTGATTGATTTCTAAAGGATGAGAGCCAACTCAGACAACTGAGTTGGCTTCATGCTGATTTTTAACGTGATTTTTCGATGAGCTCGTCGAGCAACTTAAATAGTTGATCTTCGCCACCTGCTTGTGAAACACCTGTGACGAATTGTCCATTCACAACGAGCGCTGGAACACCCTGAATCCCGTAGGCACGAACCCTTGCATCTGCAAGACGCAATGCACTCTCCGTCGCAAACCCAGCCAGCTCACGTTTCACAACCGCCGGATCTGCGCCGTATCGCTCAAAAAATGCGACGACATCATCAACACGTTGCAAACGTTGCCCTTCACGATGAATCGCATTGAACAATGGCTCATGAATCGTTTCCAGAATGCCTAGGTTTTTAGCGACCCAAAACATCCGCGCATGCATTTCCCACGAGCGACCAAACACGACCGGCATGCGTACGAAATTGACATCACTTGGAAGCTTCTGAACCCATGCTTTTAAAGCTGGATCGAGCGAATCACAATGTGGGCATCCATACCAAAACAGCTCCAGAACCTCGACTTTTGCCGGGTCAGATGTGACCACGGGCTTGGCGAGGGTCTGGTAATGAACTCCTTCCTGGAATCCATCAGCGGAACATGCTTGATTGAACATCAAGCCGAGACCGATAACGATTGTAGAAAGGATCCGCTTCAGCATTACTGAAGACCTCCAAGATAGCTTGAAATCGCTTTGATATCGGCATCGGACATATTTTTCGCGACACCATTCATCATTGCGTTTACGCGGAGTCCGTCACGGAAAGCTTTTAATTGGACTTCGGAATAGCCAGCCCACTGTCCTTTCAATGATGGGAATCCAGCTGATGCAATTCCCGCTCCTGTTGGACCGTGACACGCTGCACAAGCACTCACGCCCTTCTCAGAGTCACCGAATCGATACAATTGCTCACCGCGCACAACTAAATCAGCTTCAACAGCCCCAGCTGATGTTGCTTGTGTTGAAAAATATGCCGCTAGATCTGCGATATCTTCATCAGACAGTGCACCAGCGAAACCCGCCATTATCGCGTTGGCGCGAGAGCCATCACGATACGCCTTGAGCGTAGATTCCAAATAACTCGCATGCTGGCCGGCCAATTTCGGATAATCTGCAACAGCACTATTGCCGTCAGCACCATGACAGCCAGCACAAACAGCACTCTTTGCTTTACCTTGGTCAGCATTGCCGACATATGCATTAGTCGCTGCAGAATCAGCGGCCATGGCAACCGTCGAGGCCAGGGTCAATCCAATAACGGTGATTAATGACTTCATTCGTTTCATCTCTTTGTTGGGAAAGCGATACGTTTTTCGATGGCGTAGTATACATTGCACCTGAGATTTATGCAGTGAAGGATTTAATCACAGTGCGCGATACACAGCTCGACCCTAGACTGGCTCAAACCAAGTTTTTGATTAGCGCACCCTCGTTGGATCATTGCCCACCAGAATGTGGTCCCGAAATTGGGTTTTGTGGTCGGTCCAATGCTGGCAAATCGAGCGCTCTGAATACACTGACTGGCCAAAAAAGCCTTGCTAGGGTTTCAAAAACACCAGGGCGAACACAGCTCATCAATTTCTTCGAAGTACCCGGAACAGGCGGATTCTTGGTGGATTTACCGGGCTATGGTTTTGCTAAAGTCCCAGAGGCCATGAAAAAACAGTGGCAACAACACCTGGGTGAGTTCCTTGCCGAACGTCGCACACTCACCGGCCTCGTTTTATTGATGGATGCACGGCATCCAATGACTGCGCTTGACCAACAGATGCTGTCATTTGCTGACCATCGAGAAATGGATACGCTTTTACTGCTCACTAAAAGCGACAAGCTGAGCAGAAACCAAGCTGCAAAAGCGCGGTTATCTGTTCAAAAACAACGCCCGAATTCAGTCGTACTCAATTTTTCGAGTCTCGATAAAACAGGTATTGGAGAAGCATCTGCTTGGATTACGCACCACATAGAAGGACACGCATAATAAAAAACCCCGGTAGCTCACACCGGGGTTTCAACGTCCGACAGGGGTCTCGTCGGAACAACGAATGAGGGAAAATCGTTGTCTTATATACTCAGACCGACGTTATTTGAAAAAGTTCAAAAATATTTCAAATAAATTTAATGCGCCTCAAACCAGCTCTCGCCGGATCCAATTTCAACAACGAGCGGTACCGCGAGTTCAGCTGCAGCCTCCATTTCTACACGAACCAACTGTCGAGCAGCATCTAAATCACGGTCCCTTACTTCAAATACCAATTCATCGTGCACTTGAAGCAACAGATTACAGCCCAAGTCGGCTGTCGCCAGCGCTTGGTGCACTCTTAGCATTGCGCGCTTAATAATATCCGCAGCCGTTCCCTGCATTGGTGCGTTAATCGCAGCCCGCTCGGCCGCCTGCCGAATTGGCACTTGACGCGCATGGATATCAGGAAGCGTCAGACGTCGACCGAATACTGTTTCCACATACCCTTTTTCATGGGCCATCGCACGAGTTGAGTCCATGTAACGTCTCACCCCAGGATATCGTTCGAAATAACGATCGATGTATGCAGCGGCTTCAGCACGTTCAATACCTAATTGTCTGGCAAGCCCAAAAGCACTCATGCCGTAGATCAGCCCGAAGTTGATCGCTTTAGCGCGGCGACGCTGCTCATCGGTTACGAACATTGGCTCGAGATCGAATACTTCAGCCGCTGTAGCGCGGTGAATATCATCCCCGCGCGCGAACGCCACGACCAGACTTTGGTCGCCAGATAAGTGCGCCATAATCCGTAATTCAATCTGGGAATAATCGGCCGCCATGACAGACCACCCATCTGGGGCAATAAACGCCTTGCGGATCCGTCGCCCCTCATCAGTCCGTATCGGGATATTTTGCAAATTCGGATCAGAAGATGACAATCGGCCCGTAGAGGTCACCGCCTGATGAAAAGAGGTGTGAACGCGTCCATCTGCAGGGTCGCAATCCTCAGGCAACTTATCTGTATAAGTTCCCTTCAACTTAGAAAGACTTCGATGCTCAATCAATAGCTTCGGCAACGGATAGTCGAGTGCCAATTCTTGAAGAACTTCCTCGTTGGTCGAAGGCGCTCCTTTCGGTGTCTTTTTTAGTACCGGAAGCTTCAGTTCATCAAATAAGATTTCTTGTAACTGCTTGGGACTTGCCAAGTTAAAGGGCCGACCAGCTAAGGCGTGAGCTGCCGACTCCAATTCTTCAAGTCTCGTCCCTAGCGACTGTGACTGCGACTGCAATATCGCGCTATCAAGCAATGCACCGTGATTTTCCATCTCACGAAGCACGAGCATCACTGGTAACTCCAAATCCTGATAGATGGGTTGTAGCGACGGCTCATTGTCCAACCGACTTTTGAATTGATGAAACAGTCTTAACGTAATGTCAGCATCTTCAGATGCATAATCTGATGCCTGCTCAACGGATACTTCAGCGAATCCAATTTGTTTGGCACCTTTACCACACACATCTTCATAAGAAATGGTCTCTACACCCAAAATCCGCTGAGCTAAAGAATCCATGTCATGACGCCCGCCCGCCGCGTCCAACACATAACTCATCAACATAGTGTCAGCGAGCGCACATCGCGGACTCAAACCAACAGTCTCGAGAACCGTTAAGTCATATTTCAGGTTATGACCAACCATCGTCAGAGTCGGGTCTGATAGAAGATTCGACAATTGGTTCAGCACAAGAGTCATGTCTAGTTGCTCGCCGCTTAAATGGGCAAGAGGGATATAACATGCTTGGCCATCTGCATATGCCAAGGAAACCCCGACAAGCTCGGCATGCCGAGCAACTAACGAAGTTGTCTCTGTATCGAGCGCAAATATCCGAGCTTCTCGGCACTGAGACACCCAAAAATCAAGCCGGTCAGGAGTCGTTACAAGCTCATACTGCGTCTCAATAGCATCGGGAATCTGAACGGTTTGTTGACTCGCCACTGGAGCATTTGAGAGCCGTTTCAAAAATTGATTGAGCTCGAGTTCCGTGTAGAGCTCTGTCAGCTTCTCTAAATCCGGATCTGAGCGAGATAATTCGTCGAGCCCAACTGCTAATTCGCAATCAGTTTTAATCGTAACCAATGACTTCGATAACGGTAGGACATGCATGTGCTCCCGAAAGGTCTCACCAATCTTGCCACCAATATCATTCGCACTCGCGACAACCCCATCGAGTGTTCCGTAGGCATTCAACCATTTCGCCGCAGTTTTCGGACCACACTTTGGAATGCCAGGCACGTTATCAACACTGTCACCGGTCAGTGCGAGAAAATCAATAATTCGTTCCGGTGGCACCCCAAATTTTTCCTCGACACCAGCAGGCGTCAGCGTGGTGTCGCTCATTGTGTTCACAAGCGTCACTTTATCCGTCACAAGTTGGGCTAAATCTTTGTCGCCGGTTGAGATCAGAACCGACTCTCCTGATGCCTCGGCCTGTTTTGCAAGTGTCCCTATGACGTCATCAGCTTCAACGCCCGGTACGGCAAGCAGTGGAAACCCCAATGCTTTGATAATCGCATGCAGCGGATCGATCTGTTCACGAAGCTCATCAGGCATTTTTTCTCGATTCGCTTTGTATTCAGCGTACATGTCGTCGCGAAACGTTTTTCCTGACGCATCGAATACGACAACCATCCGCTCAGCACCTGTGGAATCTGCCAGCTTGTTAAGCATTGAGATCACACCACGTATCGCGCCGACGGGTTGGCCAGTGCTGGTTGTCAGTGGTGGCAATGCATGGAAGGCACGGTATAGGTAAGAAGACCCATCGACTAAAACCAAAGGTGCAGGCATTCAAGCTCCTGAGAGTGTTGCTTTTGTATCTGTCGATGCATAATACCGCGCTTGGACAGGACGCGGCGATGAGTGTTTACACAGAATTGAGCCTGCAAGAAATGCAGGATTTCACCAAACAGTTCGATTTTGGTGAATTGACAAGCTTTCAGGGAGTGGAAGCTGGTGTTGAAAACACCACGTATTTTGTTTCGTTTGAGCAGGCAGACACCGTTCTTCAAATTTTTGAAGAACAGGGATTCGATGAAATTCCATTTTTCATCGAGCTCAATCGACGCCTTTCAGAGGATCA
>RGHP01000301.1 GCA_010024125.1 Gammaproteobacteria bacterium
GGTCGCAGGTTCAAATCCTGCCCCCGCAACCAACAAGACTATACGGACACCGCTATCCTCTTGGATGGCGGTTTTTTGTTGCTGCGGTAAAAAGAGCTCCAATTCGTTTTTGCCTTCTTTACTGAAGAGTTTGATGATCAGTTTGCTGCTATAATGACAGGCGCGGTTGACACTTTCTTTGTGTTTTGGCATTTTTTTGAATTCGGAATTCAGAAAGCATGAATATGAAGCCATTAGCTCGACCGGCAACATTAACTGCGCAGGTTTATCAAGCTGTCGCGGATGAAATTGTGTCTGGCAGACTTGAATCCGGCATGCACCTCCGTCAGGAAGAAGTTGCAGCAAGACTGGGAGTCTCAAGACAACCAGTCCAGCAAGCAATGGTAATGCTATCCTTAGACGGGTTGGTTACCAAAAGTGATAAACGCGGCCTCTATGTTGCTCCATTGGACCCTGTATTGATACAGAAGCATTATGACATTCGAAGTGCGCTTGATGGTCTGGCAGCCCGACAAGCTGCCGAAAAACTGAGTATTGATACTTTTTTGGTGAGCCGAACAGAAAAGCTTGGCGAGGATATTTTGGCAAAAGGCCGAGCAGCCATTTCCCAAAACAATATTGTTGCTCAGATTACTCTCGATGAGGCGTTCCACCATTTGATTTATGATGTTGCAGATAACCCACTTTTTGCAACCAGCGCACGTATCCATTGGCAATATCTTCGTCGAGCGATGGGAGAGGTGCTGAGGCACGTGGAGTCGCCTCAAAACATATGGCAACAACATGAGGCCATCTTAGCTGCAGTTGTTGCAGGAAATTCAGCAACTGCGGAGAAGCTCGCTCTTGATCATGCAAATCGCGCTTCGAAGAGGTTGTTTGAGGCCTACAAAGACTCAGTTATGCCAAACGAAAAAGTAGTGGGCAAAAGATGAGTAGACTGCTGCACATTGATCAAATGCTTGCCGCTCAGGCCCGTGTAAGGCCTCATGAAGTAGGCGTGCGGGACCTTACCAAAGAATTAACCTTCCAAAAATGGAATGATCGGTCTACTCGGCTGGCTGCGGGTCTTTTGAAAGCTGGACTATCCAAAGGCGATAGGGTTGCAATACTGGCTTATAACCGCCTCGAATGGGCTGAAATCTATGTGGCTGTGGCGCAGACTGGCTTGATAGCAGTACCAGTTAATTTCCGGTTAAGCGCGCCTGAAATTGGCTATATCTTTTCGAACTGTGGAATTGCAGCGATAATTGCTGAAACCGATTTCATAGATTTAGTTGAGACAGTAAAGCCTGATATCCAACACCATTTAAAACTAACTATATATATTGGTGTGTCGGGACCAGAGTGTTGGCAAAGCTACGAAGCTCTCATAGAGGCTGGATCTTTAGCTCCGTTATTGAACGAGATGGAAGGATCTGACACATGGTGTTTGATGTACACCTCTGGCACCACGGGCAACCCAAAGGGCGCAATTCGTAATCACGAGTCGGCGTCCCTGATTGCCTTGATGACTTGTGTGGAGCTTGGATTTTCGCAGCGTGACAATGGGCTTTTAGTTATGCCTATGTGCCACGCAAATTCACTGTACTTTTTTATTAGTCTTCTCAGCGTTGGCGCCACAATTACCATATTCTCTGCCAAAAGTTTCAATGCTGAGGAATGTTTGGATGTGATGGAAAAATATAAAACGAGTTTTACCTCGCTAACGCCTACC
>RGHP01000302.1 GCA_010024125.1 Gammaproteobacteria bacterium
TGCAGAGACCGCCGAACACAAAGGCGCAAACAATTAACAAAAGTTCAAGGTAGCTGATGTCCGGAATCATGGTCTCAATTGCCACATCTAAAGACACAGTTTAGCGTGGCCGCCGCCAACTGTTTCGAAACAATGATTTGACGGGTCCCATACGATCTCGGATTAGATTGCTGAACTCTCTCTGTACCAGTTTATTCTTGTCACGATGCTCAAGGCCGCGTTTTCTCTGGATTTTGCTGAGGAACATCAGAGAGGCTCTTTCGCAGCTGTCCATACTCCGGCCGGAAATTTTGTCGCAGCGTGACGGGCCTCGAATTTCAGTAGATTGACATGTCGAGTCGACGAATGAAGTATCCGAGGTAGTTCAAATAAAAACATAAAAGGACGATTCCACATGACCACCGTATTTGAGGGCAAGATGCTTATCGATGGTGAGCTCGTCGAGTCTGTTTCAGGCGAGCGGTTCGATAGCATTAATCCAGTAAACGAAGAATTAATCGGCACCGTCCCGAGAGCGAATGCAGACGATGTCGAGAGGGCCTATCAAGCCGCCAAACGTGCTCAGGCAGATTGGGCTGAGACTGATATGGGCCACCGTATTAAGGTAATGAACGAGTTCGCGCGTGATCTTGATTCGCGAAAAGAGGAGATCGCCGAGCTGGAGGTTCGGGACACTGGTAACACAATCGGACCAATGAGGCAGGATGTGGTCACCGCGGCCGATAGGATTCGCTTATACGCAGGTCTCGGGTACGAGCTGAAGGGTGAGACTATCCCTGCCACGGCCTCGGGAATGCATATCACGGTGCGAGAGCCTTACGGGGTCGTTGGTCGTATCATTCCATTTAACCATCCGATCGGCTTCGCTGCTTCTCGTTTGGCGCCTGCACTAGTCGCGGGGAACTCGATCTTGATCAAGCCCCCTGAGCAGAGCCCGTTGTCAGCCTGCATTCTCGCTGAGATGTGTAAGGAACACTTCCCCGCGGGTTTGGTTAACATTTTGACTGGGGAGGGGGCCACTGGTGAGGCGATCGTCAAACACCCACACATCAAGAGAATCGCGTTTATTGGTTCTGTCCCGACCGGGATGAGGATTCAAAATGCGGCGTCCGAAGTTGCCGTAAAAAACGTATCACTGGAGCTCGGTGGTAAGAATCCACTGATTGCTTGCCCAGATGCGGACATTGACCAGGTAGCGACCGCCGCGATCCGGGGGATGAATTTTGCGTGGCAGGGGCAGTCGTGCGGCTCTACTAGCCGTATCTTGCTCCATGAGAGTTTGCACGACGCCGTGGTGGTGAAAATGGTAGAGAAACTCGAGGCGCTCCGTATCGGCGATCCGCTAGATCCGAATGTCAATATGGGACCCATGAACTCTAAGAAGCAGTACGACCGGGTCATGATGCTGATTCAAGAAGCCAAAGATCAAGGCGCCGAGTGCTTGGTCGGGGGTGGTCGACCAACTGGCCCTGAGTTCGAACGAGGCTACTGGGTTCAGCCGACACTTTTCCGGGGTGTGCATACGTCTATGAATATCGCTAAGACCGAGGTTTTTGGGCCCGTGGTTAGCGTCTTTAAGTGGTCCGAACTCGACGAGGCTCTGGAGATCGCCAACGATGTGGATTACGGTCTGACCGCGTCTATCTACACCAATGATTTCGCCACAGCAATGTACTTGTCCCGCAAGGTAAACGTCGGCTACGTGTGGATC
>RGHP01000303.1 GCA_010024125.1 Gammaproteobacteria bacterium
TCGTACGCGACACCTTCCTTACCCACACGCTGCGTGAAGGCCGCACCGCGGTCGAAGATCGCGAGCACGGTACCGTCCTGATCGGCCTGCGAGTCTAGGTAGTTCGCCGCGACGATACCACCCGCGCCAGGCATGTTCTGGACGATCACGTTTGGATTGCCCGGGATGTGTTTCCCGATATGGTTAGCCACCAAGCGGCCATAGGTATCATATCCACCGCCGGGGCCAGAACGAACTACGATGGTTATCGTCTTACCCTTGTAAAAGTCACCATGTGAGCCGGCGTTTGCGACCTGTGACATCATCGCGGCCTGGCCGACTAAACCGGCGACTACCGCTGCTCCTACTAGTCTCTTAAATTGCATGGCTACGTTTCCTCTCTCGTTATTATGTTTAACCGCCAAACAGCATTACCGTCAGGACCCCCCTCGGAAGAGGGAGCACCAGACCTTTCTGAAATCCCCAGTAGAGGATCATCAAAACCATTAAACTCAGAAAAATTGATAATTTGAAGGGCTCCCGGTTCGCCAAGAGGTAAATCAGTACCATCAGCGGGAGCCCGATCAGAAAACCTAGAAGGTGGGCACTTGCGATCAGACAAGCGAACCAGACAAAGAAGTATCTCACTCGCCGAAACGCGTCGGCTGAGACCTCGCTCTCAGAGACGGCGAGGTCGCCGCTGGATTCTTCGGCCTGCGACTTCTTCTCATTGCCTTTCTTGTATTCAACATAAAGCGCGAGAAGTGTCAGAGGTAGCGCGAGGCTGGACGCAAGCACCGGGAGCATGCTCGCCCGGAACGGCATATCGAGACCGGTTAATAGAGTGTAGGTAAAAAGTGCCAGGAGGCTCAACCCAAGGAGGGTTCGGCTGACTGTGAGACTCATACGTCAGCCTCCCTTGGTTTAAGAAGTTTCTTAATCGTCGGCCAGCCCATTATCAGCGCCAGCAGTATCAGTAACGAGCTCGTGATGGGACGAAGAACAAACTCCCACTCATACAACTGATAGGAGGTCCATAGATGTCGTTCGGCCTCCGGACCGAGCACCAGGCCCAAGAGCAGGGGTGGGCGAGGCCATCCGTGGAGACGCAACCAGTAGCCGAACACACCGAACGTCGCCATCACGATGATGTCCCCGAAGTTGTTTGAGTTGGCAAAGGCCCCGACCACGGATAGCGCGCAGATTACTGGGACCAAGAGCGTGGGTCTTACCTGGGTCGCTTTCGCGAGAGGCTTAATGAAAATAATACACAGCAGCGAGGTGATGACGCTGGCGATGATCAGCAGCCAGATAAAAGAGAACGTAACGTCAAGCTGAGTCGTGAGGATATCCTTGCCGGGCTTCACGCCTACAATGAGAAGACCACCAAACACCAACGCCAAGGTCGACGACCCTGGGATCCCGAACGCTAGTGTCGGGATCAGTGACCCGCCTTCTTTTGCGTTCGTCGCGGCGTCCACCGCGATGACGCCCCGGACGTCACCCTTTCCAAAAGTTTCCTCAGCGCCTTTCTCGGTAGCCCTCGCGTGGCCATACGCGAACCAGTCGGCGACCGACGAGCCGAGCCCTGGGATCATTCCTACCCAGACCCCAACGAGGCTAGACCTGATGACCAGCCACCAGTGTGTAAAGGAGTCCCGGATACCTTGACGTCGTCCACTGTCTAGGTTGTTGAGCTCCATCTTTGATATAGACGACCCGGATGCGACGA
>RGHP01000304.1 GCA_010024125.1 Gammaproteobacteria bacterium
GAATCAACAGCAGTACCACCGTAAAAGACACCAACGTAACCGGCGATCGTTTGAAGCTATAAAAGAAATCGCTTTCGCCGAAGCGGCTCAACAGACTCTTCTCCCCGCTCATCAATTCTGACGCTTTAGCTGCCCATCGCGAATGCGCGGGTCGATGGCAAGATAAAGGAGATCAACAATCAGGTTAATCACCACAAACAAAGTGCCGACTAAAAGCAGATAGGCAGACATCACTGGAATATCCACAAAAAACACTGCATTGATGAACATCAAACCGACACCAGGCCATTGGAATACCGTTTCGGTAATGATCGCGAACGCCACAATAGCGCCCAACTGAAGACCTGCTACGGTGATTACCGGTACGAGCGTATTTTTCAACGCGTGACCGAAGTACACGACTCGCTCAGATAAACCCCTGGCCCTTGCAAACCGAATAAAGTCCTGACGAAGAATCTCGAGCATTTCGGCGCGAACCAGCCTCATGATTAACGTCATCTGATAAAGGCCTAGCGTAATTGCGGGCAGCACCAGCGACTTAAGGCCAGACACCGTCAGAAGACCTGTCGACCAGAATCCCACCTGTACGGTCTCGCCTCTGCCGAAACTCGGTAGCCAGCCAAGCTCAACGGAAAATAACCAGATCAGCAGCACCCCGATAAGAAAAGTCGGCAAGGACACTCCGATCAGAGAGCTCGACATAATAAAGTTGGCGAGGAAGCCATCGCGGCGAATCGCCGTATAGATGCCGAGCAAGGTGCCGACAAGCATTGCCAGAATCGCTGATACCAACGCCAGTTCAAGCGTGGCGGGCAAGCGTTCCAGGATCATATCGGCTACCGGAAGCGCGCCCCGATAAGAATTACCGAAATCGAACTGCAGAGCTCTAACGACAAACCCAAAGTACTGCTCATGAAGCGGGTCATTTAAACCTAACGCTTCGATTAAGGCATCGCGCTGCTCGACCGTAGCCTCCTGACCCAGCAAATTGTCAACGGGATTGCCGACATAGCGGAACATCATGAATGACACGAATGCGACCAGGAACAGGACAAAAATCGACTGGCCGAGACGGCGAAGAATAATTAGAAGCATAGTGCCAAAAGTCAGAAGAGCCCGAACAGAAGACCCTGTCCGGGCTCAATGACTCCGGGTAATCCGACGCGGCTGGGCATACCCTTCGAGGGGACGCCCAGTCCGCATTATCGGACTACTTAAACGTCAAGAACTGAAAATGCGGTTGATCTTCAGGCTGGACTTCGAAATTGATATTGTCCTTCATGCCCCAGTTCAACACCTGGTTATGAATCGGCAGATACATCTGCTGTGCCTGAATCGCTGCCCAGATCTTCGCGATGGTCGCATTGCGCTTCGCGAGATCCGTCTCAGACTCAAGACTCACAATCATCGCATCCACCGCCGGGTCCGAATAGCCGGTTGGGTTCCAAGAACCCCGATCACCGGTCTTGGTATGAACCAGGAAGTTGAAGATGTAGTGTGAGTCAAAGGTCGGCACGCCCCAGCCCAGCATATAGAAGTCAGAATCTCCGCCCTTGATGAAGGGGAAGTGCTGAGCCTTGGGCTTCGCATCAAGGGTCACTTTGATACCGATCTGACCCATCATGCCGACGGCCGCCTGACAGATCGCCTCGTCATTGATATAGCGGTCATTCGGGCAGTTCAGGGTGATCTCAAACCCGTTTGCATAAC
>RGHP01000305.1 GCA_010024125.1 Gammaproteobacteria bacterium
ACGAACCAAAATTTTAGTGTCTGACAGTCTGAAATTCGAACGGACAGCGCCTGTCAGAATTTGTGACATCGGTGACGTTGATTACTTCGTCACTGATAACGAACCACCTGAGTCATTTCGCAAAGCAGCGGAATTGAGAGGGACACGCATCGTGACTTTGAGTGATGCGAACTTTCTGGAATCAGTAGACATATGAGTACCCAATCCCCTTACGATGTTGTCATCATTGGCGGCGGCATTAATGGTTGCGGCATCGCACGTGATGCTGCAGGCCGCGGACTTTCAGCGCTGTTATGCGAAAAAGACGATCTAGCGCAGGCCACATCATCGGCATCAACAAAGCTTTTCCATGGTGGACTACGCTATCTTGAATATTATGAATTTAGACTGGTTCGCGAAGCACTGATTGAACGCGAAGTTCTGTTGCGAGCAATGCCTCACATTTCATGGCCAATGCGGTTTGTACTTCCACATCACAGCGGATTAAGACCAAGTTGGCTATTACGACTCGGTCTCTTTTTGTATGACCACTTGGGTGGTCGTAAGATCCTGCCACCAACAGAAGCACTCAACCTCAAAACGCACGCAGCAGGTCAACCGCTGAAGGACATCTACACCAAAGGGTTTGAATATTCAGATTGCTGGGTGGAGGACTCGCGATTAGTTGTTTTAAATGCGCGTGATGCCGAGGCACGAGGCGCAACCATCAAAACGCGGACGCGCGTCGAAGGGGCGAGTCGTGACGGTGATCTCTGGTTAGTCGATTTGAAGGACACCTGGTCTGGAGAGACCTACCAAGTCAAAACCAAAGCCATCATCAACTGCGGTGGTCCATGGGTGAGTGAAATCTTGCACGACCGGATTCACGAACAATCGAAAGACGGCGTTCGACTTGTTCGAGGAAGCCATATCGTGACGAAAAAACTATTCGATCACGACAAGTCCTACATCTTCCAACAATCGGATGGACGGATTATTTTTGCGATTCCGTATGAGGATGACTTTACACTGATCGGCACAACAGACGTTGATCACACCGGCGACCCGAAAGACGCCATATGTACGCAAGAAGAAATTGAATATCTGACCTCAGCTGCGTCCGAATACTTTGCCAAACCGGTGACTGCTGACGATGTCGTTTGGACATTCTCAGGCGTGCGGCCGCTCTATGATGACAATGCGTCATCGGCAACTGAAGCGACGCGTGATTACGTCTTGAAGATACGTGATGAAAATGGAAAAGCTCCACTTCTCAATGTCTTCGGTGGCAAGATCACAACATACAGGAAGTTAGCTGAAGCAGCGCTATCTGAAATCAAAGGGTATTTCCCATCACTCGGAAAATCATGGACAGGAGAGCAACCACTTCCTGGTGGCAACTTCCCCGTCGATGGTGCTGGTCGATTAGCGCTTGAGCTCGGTGCCGCTTATCCCTTCGCGTCTGATCGATTTATCGTGCGACTTATCAAAGCCTACGGCACCGATGCCTATGCTGTACTCGGTGATGCACGATCGGAAAATGACCTCGGTCGCCATTTTGGTTGGGACCTGTATGAGCGAGAAGTTCAGTGGCTCATGTCGCATGAGTATGCGCGGACAGCCGAAGATATTATTTGGCGTCGATCGAAGCTTGGGTTGCGACTCACCGAGGACGAGATCGCCTCGCTCGAGCATTGGATGCAAACCACTGGTGTAGAAGTCTCCGCCGTC
>RGHP01000306.1 GCA_010024125.1 Gammaproteobacteria bacterium
TGGCCTCGTGGCCGCGGGTGGTATGGCGGCAGCGATGTCGACAGCGGATGGTCTCCTTCTGGCGATTGCGAACGCCTTGAGTCACGATCTGTACTACAAGATCATTGATCCAAAGGCCGAGACGAAGACTCGTCTGGTGGTCGCCCGGGTGCTGCTGGTCTGTATCGGTGCCCTAGGTGCCTACATCGCCAGTATGAAGCTGACCGGTATCCTCGGCGCGGTGGCCTGGGCCTTCGACTTCGCGATGTCTGGTCTGTTCTTCCCGCTGGTGCTCGGTATCTGGTGGAAGAGAGCAAACAGGTCTGGCGCAATCGCGGGCATGGTGCTCGGCTTCCTGGCCGGTACGTGGTACCTGTACCAGGTCTACTTCAATGGTATGGCGCCTTGGATGGGTATCGACCACTTGCGGTTCGGTATCATCGGTGCGTCGGTTAGCTTGGTCGCTATGGTAGTGGTGAGCTTGCTGACAGAGGAGCCAGATGCGGAGACGCAGGCTATGGTGGACGCGACTCGCGATCCGTCGGGAGAAGAGGTGCTGTCAGCGACACACTAAACTCTCGTGGCAATAAAAATAGGGGGCGTTGCCCCCTATTTTTTTGGTAAATTTAATCTCAACACAAACTCATTAACTACAGGTTCGTTTATGGAAGTCTCGATGGCTCACCTACCCGGATGGGTAATCGTTATGGACTATATTCTGGGTCTGATCATGTGGACCCTGATTGGCCGGGTCGCGATGAATATATTTCTTCCCCTCCACTCTGATTTTTTCTTCATGCGGGTGTTTGTTAAATACACCAACCCAATCATTAACCTATTCGGGCCAATTACGCCCAAGTTTCTGGTTGAGCCCTTGATCCCGCTCTACGTTGCCTGGTTCTTCTATCTGTTTAGGTTTTACTTCATGCCCTGGGCGCTGGGATACTCGGTTATGGGGATGCTCTCTTTCCCGCTCGAGGGAGAGATTACTCAGATGTTGATGCTTATTTTTAGTAAACAAAACTAGGTCTTCGACTAAGGTTGACATTTGAAAAAAAAAGAGGACCATCGAAGTTGCCGTCCTCGATGGCGTTTAGGAAGCAAGTGATCCCCCGTTGCGTTCTGGCGTACCGGGGGATTCTTGTTTTAGAACCGTCATTCTCTCGCACAGTTCAGACGCTATACCTACCTCAATCAAGCTTTTGATCTTTAAATTTAGATCATGGAGTACTTATTTCCGATATCCTCACCGTCTTGGTCTACAAACGTCCGTGTGGAAACTGTACTTTGGATCTACCGATTTTCGATGTTTTAGCGATCGCCGCTGTCGCTTTCTTTGCTGCCATAATTAATGGGCTAGGCGGTGTTGGTGGAGGTTTTATTCTTGGTGCTGCGCTCACCCCTGTGGTCGGCGCAAAGGCAGTCATCCCCCTAATTTCTGTGTTTTCCATATTTGGAAACCTAAGCCGGCTCTATGTGTATCGGAATTCAATCCGCTGGGATATCGCGGCACAATTCATTTTCGCATCGATACCTGGCGTCATGATTGGAGCCAACATTCTTTTTAGGCTCTCTGAAGATTGGGTTTTACTGCTGCTTGGATGCGTTTTGATCATCGGCCTTCCGATAAAGCGGTATCTGAAAAAAAGTCAATTTTCGCCGGGGATCAAAACGTTTCTTGTTATTGGTTTCTTTTTCGGAGTGGTGAGTGGAACCGCTCTCGGGTCGGG
>RGHP01000307.1 GCA_010024125.1 Gammaproteobacteria bacterium
GGCTGATGCGATCATCGTCAATCTCCAAGGGGACGAGCCACTTTTACCTGCGTCCGCCATCCATCAAGTCGCTGATATGTTGATTGCACACCCTGAGGCGTCGATCGCGACGCTGTGTGAGCCGATTCATGATCTGTCTGATATCGAAGACCCAAATCAGGTGAAGGTGGTTAAAAGTCAGACGGGGCGTGCGTTATATTTCTCGCGCGCGCGCATTCCAGGTCATCCAACTCAGGCTTTCGGGACACACTATCGCCACATTGGGCTTTATGCGTATCGCGCCGGGTTTCTTCGCGATTTCCGGACTTGGGAGCCTACACCGCTTGAGCAGTTTGAGCGTTTAGAGCAATTAAGAGCGTTGGAACATGATCGATTGATTCAAGTTGATGTCGCCTTGGAGTCAATCCCACCGGGTGTTGATACCGAGCATGATTTAGAGGTGATTCGTCGACACTTGGAGAATTCAGGTGTTTGATTTAACAGGCTTAACGACTCTAAAACTGCCATTTCATGCGGCCTCAATTTTGAAGCTGTCATCAATTGAAAATGTCTGTGTTTCGATGCCGGAACTTGGATCGACGCCTCGCCTTGTTTTAGGCGGCGGAAGTAATCTCGTTGTGTTGGAGCCCGAATTTGATGGCGTTGTGTTAAGGCCTGAAATCAAATGCTTCGATGCGAAAGACGTTGGTTCTGACATCCTCCTCGAGGTTGGAGCTGGCCATCAGTGGCATGACATTGTGATGCAGACGTTGGATCGAGGTTGGTTTGGTCTCGAGAATCTTGCGTTAATTCCAGGATGGATGGGTGCTGCTCCGGTTCAGAATATCGGTGCATACGGTGTCGAGCTCAAAGATCATTGCCATCGTGTCAAATTATATGATTTCGAAGACGAGGCCGTTATTGAGCTTGATGCGTCAGAACTGAACTTTGGATATCGCCACTCCATCTTAAAAGAGAATCCGGATCGCTTTCTTGTATTAACGGTGACTTTGAAGCTCTCAACAGTTCCGAATCCGCGGGTTGGGTACGGAGCGATTGCGGACGAATTAGAAAAACAGGGTCTTGATTCATCGAATCCATGCGATATCGCGCAGGCTGTGATGTCGATTCGTCAGTCGAAGCTTCCTGATCCATCGGTGACTCCAAACGTGGGTTCGTTTTTCAAAAATCCAGTGGTTCGCGCTGAAGTCGCACAGCGTTTGACAGCCGAATTTCCTGAGATGCCAACCTACCCAGATGGCGTGCAAACCAAGATTGCTGCTGGTTGGCTAATCGATCACTTAGGCCTTAAAGGTCACAAAGTCGGTGGTTTCTCTGTGCATGATCGTCAAGCGTTGGTGTTGACCAACGATGGGGCAGGGAATGCCGATGATTTGCGAGAGCTTGTGGCTTTGATCCGTTCCTCGGTCAAAGCCACATTTGGACTGAGCCTAGCTGTTGAACCAACCCAGCTGGGTCAGTTCAACCGAAGCTAAGTTATTCCGTTTCAGTCGTTTCCTGTGGTGCTGAATCTGTCGCTTGCGCTTCAGTATCAGCTTTGCGCGGACGACCACGGCCACGACCACGTTTTGGTTTCTCAGCATCTCCTGTGGTTGCAGTTGTACCTGCATCGACGCCGTCTTCCAGTAGTTGTGCTTTGAGATCAGAGACTGAAGGCGCTGCTGTGTCTTCAGTTGCTGACTCAGGTGCACGGCGGCGACCACGA
>RGHP01000308.1 GCA_010024125.1 Gammaproteobacteria bacterium
TGCGTTAGGGAAGGCTTTCGGGTCAAGTTTAAGGTCGGCTACTCGGATCTCTTCACTGAAGCCATCATAGTCACGCGAGTCACCTTCGTTGGCGGTTAAAATATACGTCTTATTGTTGGTCGTGACAGATGTGATGGCGTCAGGCATGTACATCCCTTTTACGGGATAGGTCGCGATGTTGATTTTGCCGTCTTTGTTACTTGCGTCAATCGCGTTTTCGGGTCTGCTATGGTCTTTGAAGCCTAGAGCAATCACGTCGGTTACTTGAGCAGAAGATAGGTCAACGATCGCAAGAGCGTTGTTTTCTTGGAGACCAACCCAGGCGGTTTTAGAGTCCTTAGAAACGGCGATGTACTCGGGTTCCATATCTTGAGCGAAGCTTGCGCCTGGCCCAAATACACGGACGTCCGTTAAACTTCCCCCATTGTATTTGGTAAACGTAGCTTTGCGTACCGTCCAATTTGATGTATCGATAATTGAAACGGATCCTTCGGGATCTACTTTGTAATCTTTGCTTGGTTCACCCTCGTTCGCAGCAATAATATACTGGCCATTCGGTGAGAAGGTAACCATGTCTGGCAAGGCGCCGGCTTCGATTATGTTGCCCTTCAATCCTTGGATTTGTGCTGGTTTGCCCGTCAGATCGAACAATACGATCGATCCGTTAGCTTGTTTATTTTTAGCTTCGACTGCGACAGCGACAAGATCGCCATGAACTGCGACCGAATTAGGGCCACCCCCGTAAGGTGATAAATCGATAAAACCTGCGTTCTTGAGCTCACCTGACTGGTTCACGTCGAGCATACGGATGCCGTTAGAGTCTGCGTTAGTTGCATACACACGCATCGCCTTGTTGCTGAAAGCTGAAATCTCGGTACAGCTCTCTTTTTCGACACATTTTTCAGTTTCAGCAAAGAAACCGATTTGTTTTACGCGGAGCTCTGAGGACTCGGCTATTATTGGAGTGGCCAACACTAAAAGTGCGGTGAGTAGTTTTTTCATTACGAAGGTTCCTTCACGGTGGAATAAGTCCTCGTATTGAACTTAACTTGCGTGTCATTTTTATGACGATCTCAGGAAAAACAGCGGACGGTGTGGGGTGATTTATAAGGTTCCGACAATGGCTCCTAAAAACAGTATCGCCCCAAACCGGTGGCTCTCAATAAAGGCTCGGAAGCATGCCTCTCGCGAGCGCGAGCGGGCAATAAGATGTTGCCGGACAGAGAGTCCAATGGCGACCAAGATACCTACCAGCGTCAGCGCCCCGAGACCTGCCAGCCAGAAAACGTAGCCGAATGCGACCAGCGCGCCCAGCTGCGAACACCCGACCGCGAGCAAGTCGTAGCGGCCGAACATGATCGCGGTAGACTTCACACCAATCAGAAGATCGTCGTCGCGGTCAACCATCGCGTAGAGCGTGTCATAGGCCAATGTCCAGGCGACGTTACCCAAGAATAGGGTCCATACGAGTCTGTCGAGTGGTTGGTCGTAGGCGGCAAACGCCATCGGTATCGCCATCGAAAACGCGAGCCCGAGCCCAATCTGGGGCCAGAACGTGACTCGCTTGAGCCACGGATATATAACAGCAAAACCGAGCGCAATAAACGACAGCTTGATTGTCTCTAGGTTGGTCATGAGGACCAGCCCGAGGCACACCGAAAAGAGGACAATCGCTAGGAT
>RGHP01000309.1 GCA_010024125.1 Gammaproteobacteria bacterium
GCCGTCACCTAATACGGCGACAGGCAACCGGTCGCTATGCTTCAACGCCAAGGCCCCACCGACAGCCATGCCGACACCGGACCCGATTCCGCCCCCGCCATCAAAGCCAAGGTGGTCCAGCGGCTCGTTGAACACCCAGTCCTCACTCCGCCAACTGATCGGTGTCCGAATTAGAGTCACTTTTTCAGATTCCAGAACCGAGTAACAGGCCGAAGCCAGAGATCGCATTGACAGCGATTCGTTACTGATTTCCTTTCTGGGCTTCTTTTTAACCGTAGAGAACGAGTTGTTCGTGAGGTCAAGAATGTCGACCAATTGGTTGATCGCGGTGTTAGGGTCCACCAGCAGGGTGGTGACGTTCCGAGCGGGCTCACAGTGATCTTTCGACCATCCGTTAATCAGGACTTGATCCAGACTGAAGTGGAACGTGGGGCATTGAGCTACAGGCGCTGTGAAAGTATTTCGGAGCATGCCTCCCAGGTCGATCCAGTCGAAGCTCAGTACCAAGTCGGCCGCGCGGATAGCGTTGGAGCTCTTTTCGGATGGCATCAGGTTGTCTGGTGGACAGTGTAGATCATGATCCGTTGGGAACGTGCTCCCGGTCCTGAGGTCCGTTATAACGGTCGCCGACAATCCCTCGGCGAGCCGGACACGGTTATCAAAATCGTCTTGGTTGCGGCTGAGTCGCCCCAGCAGGATCACAATTTTCTTGGAGCCCGATATGCTGGACTTCAGCTGTTCAAGTTGTCTTTCGGTGAGTCCAGGGAGCTCGGTTTGATCAAGCGCCCCATCGATCAGCTGGTTATTGGCTGGCTCGTGTTCTTCCTCAAACAACACCGTGTCGCAGTTAATGTAGACGGGTGCATGAGGTAGCGTCTTGGTGAGCGACATTCCGCGACTTATAGAGTTCAGCGCCCCGTCGGGTGAGGTCGGCTGGTCGTCCCACTTGCAGTAGGAGCGAATGATCTGCCCCTGGTCCTGACTCGTATGTATCCAGTCGATCCAGGGCCTACGTTTCTCAGCGTCGAGCGGACCGGTGGCGCCGATGATGAGCATCGGTACCCGGTCGCACCACGCGTTGTAGATCGCCATCGCGGCGTGCATCAGTCCGACGTTTGAGTGGAGCGCAACGATAAGCGGTTCACCTGTGACCTTGGCGTAACCGTGGGCGATAGCCACAGCGTGCTCTTCATGGATGCAAATGAGCAACTCGGGTGATGCGTTGCCGAGGTGGTTGACGATACTGTCGTGAAGTCCTCTAAACGAAGCACCAGGGGTCATAGGTAGATACGGCACCTGAAAAGAGCGCAACAGATCCGCTACTGAATCGCTTCCGAAGTTTTTCGGCGACACTACATTTAACCTTTTTCTTCTTATGCTCAGTCAGTAAATTTGTATTTGTCTACCGTGTCAAGGCGAGCAGTCCAAGGTCCAAGTCTGATTTGGTTTAGATATCTAAACAATTATGCTTAGCTGGTGGCCAGTAGTTGCAGTCTCTGATACAACCCAAGTGTTGCCTTCGCCTGTTGCTTCTGAGTATGGTACTCGCGAGACAAGATATTCGAATAAATTTATGACGGAGTAGAAACCTAATGAAAAAAATAAATCTGCAATGTCTTTAGTAATACCTTTGCCATCCTCTGCTGCATTTTCTCCATTAACTACAGTAAAATCAATTTT
>RGHP01000310.1 GCA_010024125.1 Gammaproteobacteria bacterium
AAGTAACTATCGTCGCAATGATCCAGAGTTCAGGCGTACCAACCACCTTGTAACTTGCCAGACTGCTGATGGTAATATCCGACAGTTCTACTGCGAACGTGTCAAGAACTGCCGCAAGCCGCTATTCGGCTCTGCGGTAGCATAACTCTCTCTTTCCGTGGTGTGTGCCGTGAACCGCCCTAAGTCTTTGCTAGCCAAGGACTTAGGTGCGGCTCGGCCGGCCGGGTCCCTCTAATGGGTGGTTGGTATTTTTTCTGGATTTTCTATTGACACCTTGCCGATATATGTTATAATGCGAGACATGAACACAAACAAGCCTCTGGAATACACCTGGGCTGTGATACGAAGCAATCACACTCTAGGATACGTCAAGCACCAAAGCGAATGGACTGCTAAAAGAATAGCGGAAAGCAATTTTGGGAAAGACGTAATAATAGAAAGACTTTATCTTGTGGGACTAGTGCCTGAAGGTAAGGTTGTATCTTATAGTCACACCTGATGTGCAAAGATTGGATATGGTGGATATAGTCAGCCAAGATATGGCGTTGTAGGTGTATTTATTCTAACACTTTATACAGAAAGAGGAGTTATGGATAATATTTGTATGTTTATGTGGTTTGTTTTAAATATAATTGCCCTAATTGTAAGTTGTTGTATCTAAAGGACTTACGTTCTAATAGGCGGGCCGGGCCACCATTCTGGGGGGTATAAGGGCCAATAGCAAATACTGTGCCAAAAATTATTTTTATTTTTTCTGGATTTTTTACTTGACGCCAGACGATAATATGATATACTGGAGAGACAACCACGGAGAACAATACCATGAAAACAGCAAACGGTAACGATAAACTAGGCAAGGAAAACTGTATCGTCGTGAGTCGCCCCGTTGGCGATACTTGCCCGTCTACTTGTGCGTTCCTTGGAAACGGCTGCTATGCCGAGCAGACTGAGAAAATATACCCCGGTGTGCGTCCTGCTGGTATGCAAAATGTCATCACCGAGCGTGGGCGTATTCGCTCGATGATTATTGACGCAGAGCGTAAAGGCAAGTCTATCCGCTGGCATGAGCGTGGTGACTGGTTCCTCGATGGTAAACTCGACACTGATTATGTCGATAACGTAGTCTGGGCGTGTGAGAGTATTCTGGCTGACGGCGGTAGTCTGCCCGATATGTGGTTCTACACTCATATCTACGATAGTCGGCTGGTCAGTATGAACAAGTATATGGCCGTGTATGCTAGTGTTCACAATGCCCAAGATGTTCTCGATGCTAAGGCCGTTGGTTTCAAACTGTTCGCATGGTGTGACAGTGACCAAAAGATTGCCACCAAGCGTCCGCGTGGCAAGGTCAAGGCTCAACAGTGGCGTGACAGTCTGCCAAAGTTGGTTGTCATCGACAACGAGAAGTATGTCACCTGCCCCGAAATTCGTCGTGGTCGTGGTGTCGTGACCTGCACACCGACCAAAAATAGTGTCGCCTGCAATCTGTGCGTCAAGGGTCTAGGTAACGTGTTGTTTCCGTCACACTAGGAGTTTATTATGTGGAAATACTTAGAAAAGTGGAAGGTAGTCAAAAGCGAGAATGTTATATCATACTGGGAGTGTGAAAAATGTCACGATAAAGTTGGCGTAACGCCTGATTATTATGAAATGAGTGGTACGCCAGTATGTGGTGAATGT
>RGHP01000032.1 GCA_010024125.1 Gammaproteobacteria bacterium
TAGCAATGGATACTCAGTGAGGTAACGGTCGACACGCTCACGCGCCTGCCCAGCAACCGCTGCGTTGGTCGGGAAAAATACTGGTTTCAACGACGCTTCCATGATGTGGTCAAAGAACAATGTCGCAAATGAAATATCCGGAATACCCGGTTGCAAACTTAATCGCTGATGCGCGTACTCGATTAACCGCGCGACACGCTCACGACGAGACTCGTCTTTTGCGACACCGCGCGAAGCTAACAGTGACTCGAGGAGCGCTGAGCCTGCTTGTATCGCTTTACGCTCTTTATCAGTCAACTCTGCTTTGGCTACATCCACCGGAATCGCAACTTGAGGCCACAGGATTTGGCCTTGTAAGAGACGATCAGAGAACTGTTCAAACTCGGTAATCTGAGGTGCATTAAATGCCGTGAGCTCTTGGTGAGCTGGCGCATTGGGGGTATCCGAAATGACGACTTGCGCTGAAAAATAAGCAGTACCAGTTAGGCCCAGGGTCGCAAGCAAAGCGAAACAGACAAGAAAAAACCCACGAAAGAAATCCGCGAACCGATGGAACAACGCATCGGGCGAGATGAGTTTCTTAATGACCGTATCGCGCGCCATCGTACTGACTAAGTAGAAGGAGCAGCTTTCGCGCGTGACGCTGGTTTTTGGGTAGCAGATGCTTCCATCGCTGCATCACCAAAGGCTAACGTATCTTCAGCCTTTGCGGCTGGTTTTTTGCCACTCAAGACCGTGATATCCAAGTCAGCTTCTGAAAACTGACAGTTGCCATTCATCCGTGCACCACGAGCGACTGACAGTGATTGATAGTGAATGTCGCCTTCAATAACTGCCGACTCTTCCAGAACCAACTCGCACGCTGTGATCGAGCCAACAACGCGACCAGAAATCTTCACTTCACGGCCGAATACACGACCCTTTACCACACCAGATGCACCAATCGTCAGATGACCTGTTTGAACGTCGCCCTCAACAGTTCCATCGACATGGATATTGCCTTCTGAAACCAGATTGCCTGATACAACAAGATTCGGTGCAAGAACCGCAAAGGTTTCATTGGGTGACTTCATTGATTGACTCCTGTTATCACTTCGCGTCGGCGACTGTGAGCTTTTGTTCTTTGAAAACATAACGTCCTGCTTCGATAAATTGATATGGATCGACGGGTTTACCTTTAATTCGTACTTCATAGTGGACGTGAGGCCCTGTGGAACGACCGGTACTACCGACTTCACCCAGTGTGTCACGATAGGCGAGCGTGTCGCCTTTTTTCACATGGATCTTTTTCAAATGCCCATATGCAGTCTCGATGCCACACCCATGATCGACGAGAACGAAACGGCCATAACCACCTTTGTGACCTGCATAGGTCACAACGCCCGGGGCAGTCGCTCGAACACGCGTACCCGGCCACGCACCTAAATCAACGCCTTCATGCCAATCAGGCTTTTTAGTGAACGGATCTTTTCGATTGCCGTAGTCACTGGTGAGATTGTAGTAATCAACTGGCGGCGCAAGTGGCGCACACTCAAGCAATGACTGCAAAGCTTGCCAATCCTGGCTAAGCGTCATCAGTCGGTCAGAACGATCTTGGAACTTCTCAAACACATGTTCACTGCTGCCCATTTCGCGACTCGGGCCACCAGTCCCAAACGATGGCGAGAAACCCGCAAACTCTGGGTCTGCAAGAGGGGTTCCGTCGATTGTCGCAAATCCTTTAGACAGCGTCAGGGTCATGGCGTCGTGCAACACTTCCATGGCCTTCGACTGGGTTTCATAGGCATCTGACAGGTCAGATGCCACATTACTTAACCATGAACCAACATTGTCTATTTCCTCAGGCGCTTTGCGGCCTGAAATTTCAGCAACAGAATCTGACATATCCATGACCAGCTCAGTCAACTCGGCATTGGACTGCTCGACTGCGCGGATTCGGGTATCCAACTGGCCTTCAAACCAAGGGATAAATGCAACAATCGTCTCTGGTGATGTTTGTTCTAGAACGGCATTCGAGACGCCGCGAATGGACTCAAATCGGGAAGCCCATTCCTCATTCTTACGCACTTCTTCATTGAAGGCTTGCCGCAACTCATAGGCGTTTTTTTGGTCGTTTTGTAGTTGCTCAATAAACGCTTGGTTTGCCGCCAATGTATGAGCAAGGTCTGACTCGACCGCTAACCGTTCATCGTGATTCCAAGAAAATCCAACCGAAGCGACAACTGTCCAGATGAAGAATAAGGAAACTAAACAAACGGCCGAAAGCTGATGCCAGGTTTTCAGAACGACATACCGCGTGTCAGACCCTGATCGTATGACCAAAGACCGCTCTGGGAATCGCGCAATTATCTTCTGGATAGTTGTCTGCATCGGTTTCACTCGTAACAAATCGTTACCAAATTGGAGCTTGGCGCAGGCCGTAATTGCATCCAACTCGGCCGATCATTGTTGGACAGAATCCACCGCGTTTCAACCATAATATGGGCTAACGCAATAATTGCAGGGCACCATCACTAAACACACGATGTGATGTCTCACCTTGAAATGCAAAATTCCCAAATCCTAACGACTCTTGAACCGCGAGAAGTGACCCACGATCAACCCCGCGCCATGCAAAGATCCGGCGTTGCCCTCGATAATTTATAACGCGAACCAAGGACTCTTCGCCTAAGTCAAGAACCACCTGGGACTGGATGACATCCCGTCGACTTGAACGTTCAGAGAACCGAACCGCAATCAACTCACACCCGTTCATCACCAGTTGCCGCAACACTCGAACTTGATCTTGCGCAGTGAGCCCATGAGACACAGTAAGTCGACGCTCACATGTCGCTGCTGTTGCAGATTGCTGGAACAGGAGGCTTGATAATATCGATGCCAACAAAAACCGTTTCATGGTAAATGTATCGACTTATCGTCCGATAACTTAATCAGTTCTTGATATTTGAGGTCTCAATGAAGCAGTCGATTCGCGCGCTCGCTCTCGTAATGACAACAGCCTATGGCACACAGGCATCCGCGTATTCCGGTGAGCTCTGGCTGTCACAGGCAAACCAAGAATTTGGAACACCAGCAAGCATGCTTGCCCATGGGTTTCTCGCAGGTGTTGTGCATAGCTGGAACAACCGTCGAGAACAAAGTTTTCCGAAACTTTGCTTCAACGCGCCGGCGGATCAAATGCAAATCAAAAATTTGATGAGCATCGTCAAAGACTACATCGGTGACCGCGACCCAGACCTCAAAGCACCGGCCCAAGGGGTCATCCGTGTGGCGATGATGGGACGCTTCCCCTGCCGAGAAACCAACTAAAGCTGCTTCTCAGCCAGGATCATTTCGCGACGATGATCCTGATAAGCGCGCATGATTGCTGGTTCGACCTTTTGACATTGCAGCATATCGCCTGTTGGCAACTGCATCGATAAATCATCTCGGCTTAACGTCCCAACATCCGAGCCGAAACGATCGATCAGTCTGTAAGACTCAACGGTCGTCTCAACGACAGTTGCGACCGGGTAGCTAACAGCTTCTCTTGCATCAAAACGCCATAACGACAGTTCCATGTTTGGATGCGCAACCTGGATCACATATTGATGCTCAGCGGGACCCAACAGTTCAGTCGGCGCCTTACCCGGTGCACATTCAAGTGCGGCGTAATCATCAAGCTCAACGTCCGGCTGCAACAAATAGTCCCAGACCCCTATCGGGTTGTTCATGCGTACCACAAAATCCATAACACGCGATGTATTAATTGAATCCTCCGGATGCAGAGCCAACACAAACGCCTGCAAAGCAGACTGCGTCTCTGGGGAATAAAATCCTTCTGTTTTAAGTCGCGAACTGACTTGTGATGGCTCGCCTCCGGCAATCAAAATATCGCGAGCGCGATTCAATTGCCGAGCAAACACATCGGGTTTCTCTAATGCAATTTGCGTCAGGTATTGCTGCTCCGATGGCGTCTCAATTGACGCGAGCTTCTCAATTTCAGTCTGTCTATCTGCATTTGAAATAAACGTCATGTCAGAGCGATACAAGCTTTCTGCCCCAGCCGGCATTACGGCAAGCATGCTAAATACGACAAGAAATGACCGAGTGTTCATGAATCCGACTCTACCGAGCTTTGCGCAAATTGACATCATTATTTCGATAACTCATCCAATCGTTCGCTAACGCCTGGATTGTACGCGAATGTCCTTGGCTTAAGTTCAATCTCCAAAGAGTTAAGTACCGCGCTGAGCGCGGAAAGACGACCTTGCTTCTTGTGATTGGCATCAATCCGATGCCATGAACTGACATTACAACGCGAACACATTGCATCAAAAGCGACCTCGTACTCTCCGCGATGAGCGAAGCTTTCGATATCACTTACCGTCAACTTCCAGCGTTTTTCAGGATGTTGCGCTCGGCGTAATAGACGGGATCGGTGCGTTTCGCGATCCGTCTCCAAACACAGCTTAACGAGAGTGATTTGATTTGCTTGGAGCATGCGCTCAAACGCATTGATCTCCTCAATGCTCGACGCATAGTCAGAGTCCGACAATCCATGTTCGACTCGCTCAACAAGGAGTCGGCCGTACCATGAGCGATCAAATACAGCGATTTGACCAGGGCCTGGAAGGCGATTCCAGAAGCGCCACATAAATGGATGACTCCCTTCTTCAGCACTCGGCGGGCCAATCGGGTAGACCTCAAATCCACGCGGATCCCATGCGTAAGAGAGTTCTCGAATCACACCGCCTTTACCCGCCGCGTCATAGCCTTCAAGAACAATGATCGCTTTACGATTTTGGCGGTAAATTGCTATTTGGGCGAGTCGCAAGCGCTTGTGTAAGTCCCCGAGTGCATCCTGATAATCAGGTACAGGGTCTTCAAAGACCGTCACTTTGGAAACACCACGAGGTGCTCAATATCGAGGCTTACACCGATGCGCTCACCAATCGCATGATTGTGGTGTGACGGCGCAAAGCATCCGAGCACGACGCCGTTATCAAGCTTCACTTCGTACAAATGATGTGCACCTCGAAAGTGCTTCCCGACGAGAGTTGCTTGATAACTCGAGTCATCGTCATGGATCAAATCATCAGGCCGTAGAAAGATCTGGACATCGGACCCAACCTCAAATTCGAGATCAGCGTCGTGTGTCAGAACGCCAAGGGGACTCGATACTGAACGCGGACCTTCAACTCGCGCATCAATCATTTCACCAGGACCAACAAAATGCGCCACAAATGGGCTCGTGGGTTCGTGATACAAATTAAACGGTGTGTCGAATTGGCAGATGTGCCCATCATGCATCACGGCGATTCGATCAGCGAAATCAAATGCTTCGCGCTGATCATGGGTCACCAATAATGAACATATCCCGTCACTCTTGAGAATCGTTCTGACTTCGCTGGCTAGCCGGCCTCGAAGCTCTGTATCAAGGCCAGAAAACGGTTCATCCAATAGTAATAACTTGGGCTTAGGCGCCATCGCGCGTGCCAAGGCCACGCGCTGCTGCTGCCCACCGGAGAGTTCGTGTGGATAGCGTTGATTCAGCCCAGTGAGGCCAATCAATTCAAGTAACTCGGCGATTCGTTTGTCTTGGCTTTCTTCAGACCAACCCGCTAACCCAAAGGCAATATTTTCCGCCACGGTCAAATGAGGAAATAGCGCGATATCCCGATGGCGCTCAGTAGATAAGAGTTCGTTATCGAGCCAAATTTCACCCGAGTCCAATTCCTGAAAGCCCGCGATCGCGCGGAGCAAGGTCGATTTGCCGCACCCACTAGGGCCCAGCAAACAACCAAGCTCTTGGGGTTTTAGGCTCAAGGAAAAGTCGTTAACGATCATGCCGTCTTGATATGACAGTCGGATGTTTCGAACCATTAAAGCAGCTGTATCCACAATTATTCCTGAGTCACTGAACGATTTAGCCAAATCACGGGTATGAGTCCCACGAGCACAATTAAGATTGAAGGAACTGACGCATCAATCAAGCGCTCATCACCGGCGAGCTCATAGGCTTTCACAGCGAGTGTATTAAAATCGAAAGGTCGGAGAATGAGTGTTGCTGGCAATTCTTTCAAAATATCAACGAAACATACCAAGACGGCTGTGAACACCGATCCGCGGATTAACGGTACGTGCAATTTTGAAATAACACCAAACTGATTCAGCCCCAATAGTCGCCCGCTCTGATCGATACTGGGACGAACCCGAGACAAACCACTCGTCAAATTTCCAGTTGCGACCGTTAAAAACCGTACGAGATATGCAAATACCAGTGCAACCAATGTCCCGGATAGCCAAAGTGACGGTTGTACTCCAAAGGGTGCAAGCGCCTGAGAGATGAGCCGATCGAGAGCACCAAACGGGATCAATACACCAATCGCGACGACAACCCCAGGAAGTGCATATCCAAGCCCTACAAAAGTTGTGGTGTGATTCAGCCATTGCGATGGATATAAACGATTTGCGTAACAGATGATGAGCGCGACCATCACAATAAAGATCGATGCAAATCCCGCCAAGAAAAAGCTATTGGTGATTAAACTCCACATGGACTGTAGCTCAGCAAAAAATAGCGCCCAGTAGCTCAGAATTGTTGTCGGTAATAAAAAACCGAAGAGAACGGGCAGGATACACAGGATCTGCGCAACAGATTGCCGCCATCCGGTTAATGTCACGCTTGTTTGATTGAGCTTACGGAGTCTATCTGAGTAGTAACGCACTTTACTGCGGGATGCTTTTTCAAAGATAACGAGGAAAAAGACACAGCCTAAAAGCAATGTGCTTAATTGGGCAGCACCGACGGTGTCACCAAATCCATAATAGGTCCGAACGATACCTGTAGTGAATGTCTGGACTCCGAAAAACTGGACGGTCCCGAAATCTGCCAAGGTCTCCATAATGGCTAACAGTGTTCCAGCCGCAATGGCTGGGCGGGCCATCGGAATCACAATGCGTGTGAAAACGCGCCATCGACTCTGGCCTAAGGTGTAGGCTGCTTCCATCAGATTGGCAGACTGCTCCATGAACGCCGCTCGAGCGAGTAGATACACATAGGGATACAGCACGAGGCTCAGCATCAATGCTGCACCGGGTAATGATCGAATATTCAAGAGTGGATCCATCATCCACTCAGGTGCACTCATATCGCGTAAAAACGTGAGTACTGGTCCACTGAAATCCAATAGCCCCGTGTATGTGTAAGCAAGGATATATGCCGGATACGCCATTGGAAGCAACAATAGCCACGACAGCACACCACGTCCTTTAAATCGATAAAACGAGATGATCCAAGCAGCAGGAACACCCAGTATCACAACGCCAATGGCCACTAATACGGACAGCAAAAGGGAGTTCAGTGCATATCGTCCAAGCAAGGTATCGAGTAGGTGAGACCATGCATCAGACACACCAGTGAGTACAAAACTGACAACCACCAGAACAGGCAAAGCCACACAGAGTGCGGCTATGAGCGTGGTTAAAAGCAATCCGTTGGGTCGACTGAACGCCCAACGAACTGATTGATGATGTGTGGTTATTGCCAACCGGCGCGATCCATTAATTTGACAGCATCCTTGTTATTGACCCCCAAGGTGCTCAAATTCAAGGCGTCCGACCTGAATTCACCCAACGATGCGATCGTGGGTGATGCGGCGACACCTTGAACAACTGGGTACTCATGGTTGATCTCAGCATAATAAGCTTGAGCATCCTCTGAGACCATGAATTCAAGGAGCTGAATTGCTTCTTTACGATTCTTTGCGTGTTGAGTCACTCCCATTCCCGAAACGTTAATGTGCGCGCCGCGGTTGGATTGGTTTGGCCAGAACACGCCGAGCTTCTGAACGACTTCCCGATCTTCAGGTTTCTTCGAATCAATCAAACGACCAAAATAGTATGTGTTGGCAATCGCAAGGTCACACTGGCCGGCTGCTACCGCGCGGAGTTGGTCTGTATCACCACCTGCCGGCTTGCGAGCGAGATTCGAGACAAGGCCTTCCGCCCACTGCAGAGTCGCATCCGTACCGTTGGCCTCGATCATCGATGCCACTAACGACTGGTTATAGATATTGCTTGATGAGCGTATACAAATACGTTTCTTCCACCGAGAGTCAGTTAATGCCTCATAAGTGGAAAGTTCTGATGAATCCACACGATCTTTTGCATAAAAGATCGGACGCGAACGGATGGTCAGCCCAAACCATTGATTGTCCACATCACGAAGGTTCACTGGGATTTGTTTGGCCAGGGTGGCGCTGTCGACCGCCGCAAGCACTCCCGCCTCTTTTGCGCGATGCAAATTTCCTGCATCCACAGTGACGAGCACATCTGCAGGCGTTGCAGCGCCTTCAGCCTGAATCCGTGAGAGCAGGGCGTTGGCCTTGCCAGTGATCAGATTGACCTCGATACCGGTTTTTTCAGTGAAACGGTCAAGCAGGGGAACAATCAATGAATCTTGTCGTGCAGAGTACACATTCACCTCTGCGGCAAACGCTTGTCCAGCAAAGGCAACAGCAATGATAGTCGTTAGGATGTGGGGGGTACGCATTAATCTCTCCTCATATTCGATCGGGAGAGATTAATGCTATGCAAAATTAAATGCAATACATTCGCATTTAGATTTAGAAGTAATTAATTGACTTCTGACCAACCAATACCAACAAGCTGGTTCGCCTTAAATAGCAATGCACGAATATCTTCGACACCGTTCACCTTGGCTCGGAAGTACAGTACATCGTATACCTCACCGCCTTTGACGTAGTGATCCGCCAAAGTCTCTCCGTCATCAACATTAGCTGATGGCCCAAGGATCTCAAGCACCTCGTCCTTGGTTTGCCCTACTTCAACTTTCGCAAGTTGATCGGCATCAAGTTCAAGCACGATTTCCTTGGCAGGCTCTGCTTTTTCTGCAGCTTTAGCCTCCACCGTCTCTTCTTCAGCCGCCACAGATTCTTCTTCTGAAGTCCAGAACTCCGTGTCAAATTTCCACGATTCAGGAATCATCGAACACGCGGTCAAGCTAAAGGATGCTAGGAGAATAATAAGTAATCGCATGGTAAACCCTTTCTTTTTAGATCCTGTTATTGAACATCAACCGAGCGCGATTGTCGCCCCCAGTTGTTAAACCTCAAATACCAACTGCCC
Source organism: Gammaproteobacteria bacterium (assembly GCA_010024125.1). Taxonomy (GTDB): domain Bacteria; phylum Pseudomonadota; class Gammaproteobacteria; order Pseudomonadales; family Litorivicinaceae; genus HIMB30. The sequence goes on from RGHP01000032.1 coordinate 9,133, forward strand.
ATCGATCCAGACAGACTCCAGAGCCTCGTTTCGGAATGTCACAAAATCTGCGGCCGAACCGACAGCAATCGACCCCTGACTCGCTAATCCAATCCACGACGCAGGACGCATACTCGTCATCGCAGCAATTTCAAGCCAATCCAGACCAAATTGCCGCAACGTCCTCACAGTGACTGCTGCCGTTGCTGCGCTTCCTGCAAGGGTTCCATCACTTAGACACACAACATCATCGTGTTTGAACACACGATGTGTGCCGAGTTGATATTCACCATCAGGCATCCCTGCGGCGGAAGTGGAATCCGTCACGGAATACAGTTGAGGGACGTGTTCTCGCGCCAGCTGAAATGATGGTTCTGTCACATGGACACCGTCACAAATAATTTCTGAATATTCAGCAGCCAAAAGTGCCGCCTGCGCAACCCCAGGATTCCGATGATGAACACCAGTCATTGCATTGAATAGATGCGTCACACCGGTCCCGTGCTCGAGCAATTGGCAAGCATGGTGGTAATCACACCCTGAATGCCCAATCTGAAGCCTGACATCAAATTCCTCAGCAAGCGAAGGTAGAATTCCATCGGGATCTTGCTCAGGCGCATATGTCATCACCCGGACAACCCCGGTCTCAAACCAGGGGCGAACCTTAGCCGCATCAACCCTCCGTGTCAGAGGCGGTTGCGCACCAAGCTTTCCTTCACTCAAATAAGGGCCTTCCAAATGAACGCCCAAACAACGTGCCTCAGATTGACCACGCGACTGCATGACAACCTGTGCTGCTTCTAGCACCTGCTCAATGGATGCATCATCCGCCGTCACAGTGGTCGCCAGAAATCCCGTGAGACCAAATTGCGCATGGGTTCGTGCGAGCGCTCGAATGCCATCGACGCCATCCATGACATCACCACCGCCACCACCATGAATATGGCAATCGATGATGCCCGGAAGAATGATTCGATCGTCTATCTGGGTTAACTCAGTTAACGACTCAATCGCCTCACCAAACTGAATCGATCCCTCAATCAAACCTTCAGGCGTCACAATATGGCCAGTGATCTCAGGCATACGACATCCAATGCTCGACTGTTAATTCCTGGAGATGTTGATCGATATAGGCAAGACCATCAAGCGCATCGCCTTTCGGATCGACCACTTGATAACCTTGAGCCTCAATTCGTGAGGTATAAATACCTGATAAACCACCAACGAGTGCAATTGGCAGGTGTTTCGGAAAATCTTGGATCACGCGCCCCAATTCCATCACACCCTCGGCCAGAATATCTCGGCTCAGAGAGACCTGCTGTTCAGATTCAACGACTGCTTTGGCTAACGATGCAAAAGCACGAGGCCCCGCTTGATTTGCAAATTGCATCCATTGATTAACAGTGTCTCCAATGCCCAACGTCTTAACCAAATCATGATGGGATTGATCGAGACCACCTCGATCTGCAAGGCGCACCAATTCCTGCAGTACACGCCATCCGACCCAAGCACCGCCGCCCTGATCCCCAAGCACAAAACCAAATCCCCCGCGCCGGAAAAGCTGACCAGCCTCATCGACCCAGGCAAACGCAACACCCGTTCCAACCGTGAGGCACCCACCAGGTTCCCCGAGATGCGCTCCAAAAAGACCGGAATCCCGATCAGAAACAAGAAGCGTTCCGCATGGTGCCTTCGATAAAAATTCAGACCGCTCTGCGACGTATTCGGAACCAGCCATACCAGCGACACATTTTGTGGGCGCGGGTAAGCCAGCTAAATCAATCGCCTCTCTGATCTGCTTCCAACAGGAGTCGGCTCCAAGGCCAAGATTTGAGGGGCCTGTAACCACCTCTGACAAGACTGTTTGATCTGTCTGATTGAGAAACCGAACCCGCGTTTTGGTGCCGCCTCCATCAACCAGTGCAGTCAAACTCATACCGAGTGCCCGTATCCTTGGAGCAACTCAGGAAGTGCTCGCGTGACGACTGCTGGCGGTGCAATGCCATTAAATTGGGTTGCGCTCGCCAAGGTATAGGCACCCATCTCATGAAAAACGATCACATCGTTCATGTTGAGAATTGGAAATTCGGGATAACGACCCAGCTCATCGATCGAGTCACAGGTTGGCCCCGCAAATACACATGGAGACAGCTCATCACTCGATGTAAATACCGACATCCGATACTGCATGCCATCGAACAAACGACCCGACTGCGCACCATAGACGCCATCATCCAAATAAAACCACCAACCATCCCGGCGCTTTGCACGACCGACAACCTTACAAACCAAAGCCATCGATGGCGCCGAAATCACGCGACCAGGCTCCGCCAGAATCTCAACATGCTCAGGCACTCGACTTAAAACGTTACGAATCGGTTTACAAAACGCGTTGAGATCGACCGATTCACCAATATAGTGCGCAGGAAAACCGCCGCCGATATCGATCCGAAGAATCTCTGGAAGGCCCTCAGCTTTGATCTGTTCACACAGATCCAAACACACGCCCAAAGCATCCGCATGGGTATTTGCAGTCGCGGCCTGAGATCCCACGTGGAAACACAGACCGTCAACGCGAATTCCGGAGTCATTAGCGACATCCAAGATACTGAGCGCATCTTGTTGTGGCGCTCCAAATTTTCGACTCAAATCAATCGGCGCATCAGGAGCGATAAAAGACAATCGCAACATCACTCGAATCGAGTGCCGATAAGGAATCAACTTCCAAAGCTCATCCACATTATCAACTACAAAGGTCGTAACGCCGGCGGCGACTGCCTTCTCAATCTCTGCATCTGTTTTAATTGGATGAGTGTGAATCATGCGAGAGGCATGAATCCCCTCATGCTCAAGCATTTTAATTTCAGCAGCACTGGCCACATCGAAGTGCCCACCCTCATTGGCAATAGTCTGCAACAGGCCTGGGTAGGGGTTTGATTTCACGGCGTAATACAAAGTGACGCCAGGCAGCGCGCACGACAGATCACTCCACTGCCGACGGCAGATCTCAGGATCAAACACCAACGACGGCGTGGTCTCGACCAGATCGAGCCAAGTTGATGCGGATTCTCGCGGCAATACGTTGATCAATACCGAGTCCTCAAAAGGGTTTCAGGGACGCGGAATGTTAGAGAAATTAGCTGAAATTTCAAGGAGATTAAGCAATATCCGCCATATGACCACTTGCTTCAAGCCATTGCTTGCGGTCAGATGCCCGCTTCTTGCCAAGTAGTTTATCCATCACCTCATCGGTCCCAGCAGATTCATCAGAATCATCCAGAACCAACTG
>RGHP01000311.1 GCA_010024125.1 Gammaproteobacteria bacterium
TACCGTAAAAATTTCCAAAGACTTTTGCGTATTCAAATAAGGAGCCAGATGCAATCAGATTTTCGAATTCTGACTGCTCGACGAAGTGGTAGTCGCGACCATCAACCTCGCCTGGACGTGGGCTTCGAGTGGTATGGGACACACTGACTGCTAAATCACGGACGCGCGCGATTGTCGCGGCAACGAGACTCGTTTTGCCAGCACCTGATGGTGCTGATATGACAAATAGCTGGCCCTGCGGCATGAAAGATCCGGTTGAGATAGTCATAATACGTTTAATTACCTAAAGCTTAGTTCAATTAGAGAGGTTCTGCCATGCGACCAAGCGGCCGCGCATTCGATGCACTGCGTCCCATTTCTTTCACTCGTCGATTCACATACCACGCTGCGGGCTCAGTTTTAGTTGAATTTGGTGACACCCGAGTGCTTTGTACAGCATCTGTGAATGAACAAGTTCCACGCTGGATGAAGGGGAAGGGACAAGGATGGGTCACTGCTGAGTACGGCATGCTACCTGGATCAACCCACACCCGTTCTGATCGAGAAGCAGCGCGGGGTAAGCAATCGGGGCGTACACAGGAGATTCAGCGGTTAATTGGTCGGTCGTTGAGAGCGGCTGTTGATCTAAAAAAGTTGGGTGAGCGTCAAGTCACGATCGATTGTGACGTTTTACAAGCTGATGGTGGAACGCGAACAGCGTCGATTACTGGAGGCATGGTTGCCTTGGTTGATGCGATCAATGGTTTGCAGCGTGATGGCTTGCTATCTGAAGACCCGTTGATCGATTTTGTTGCCGCTGTATCCGTTGGAATTTACATGGGCCAACCAGTGTTAGATCTCGATTATCCTGAGGATTCAACCGCAGATTCAGATTTGAATTTAGTGATGGCTGAAGGCCCGAAACTGATCGAAATCCAAGGAACCGCAGAAGAAGCTCCATTTAGCCGAGCCGAACTCAATGCATTACTTGATCTCGGTGAAAAGGGAATTGCACAGCTGATCAGTGCGCAGAAAGCCGCGTTAGCGGAGGGTTAATCCTCTTCCTCATCGCTGATTGAGATATCGTAATCGACGATCAGAGGTACTCGATCGTCGAACGGTCTTTTTGTGACATAGCCAGCAGCGAGGACCCGTCTTGAGATCTCCAATGATGCCAGTTGAAGATCCGTTCTCCATGCGCCTGGGTTGGGCATATCGAATACTTCAGGTCCTGGAAACCAGCTGTATGCCGGTTCATTGGCAAATACCTCACGAAATGCATCGACATACCCGACATCATTCAAAAGCGAATCGATCCAATGCCGGTCTTCTTTTGTAAACCCGGGCGACTCGTTATGTTGATGCCACTCTTCAAGATCGAGAGTTCGTGCAGCAACGCCAAAATCGCCACAGAAAATAAAGTGGCGTCGCTTTTTGCGGATCTTACGCATCCAAGTCTCAAGTGATTCTAGAAAAGCCGCTCGCAACTCTTGAGGATCGCTTGTTGGCGATGGTGGAAGGATCGATACGACGCTCACGTGTTCAAAATCTGCTTGGATATAACGTCCATCGCGATCTAAATCATATGAGCCCAAGCCCCGCATGACAGCTTTGGGTGTATGTCGCGTTAAAATCGCAACACCACCTTTTGCCTCATCTTCGCCTTCAAAATAAAAAGCCTCGAAACCTTCGGG
>RGHP01000312.1 GCA_010024125.1 Gammaproteobacteria bacterium
AAAGTTGATCGCGCCGACAAATATGCGGGAATCGGTAACGCTCCCTCGTTCCACGCGATGCGGGGGTTTGACGATTGGTACCTGCGTTTTTCCACCTTTTACACAGTCTCTCCACACAAGGCGCTGATTTCTGTCAAAGGATCTGGAATTGAAAAGGATCGCGAGTTGATCACGATCGCGCCAATTGATCTTCAAATGAGCGACATCAATGACATTGTGGCTTTTGTGCACTCGTTGACGCCGCTCGACCTGGGTAAACCGATTCAATTCAATCCTTAGCTATCGAGATAATCATCGGTGGTTCGAACACGTGGACGATCCGGGCCACGAAGCGGTGCGTTTTCATCGTGATATTGCGCGTTGACACGGCAGTCATCACACATTTTCACCAGCTTCGTGTTGTCTGAGTTGGTATACATCCAATGATTGCCCTCGAGTTTTTCGATAATACGTTCGATGGTTGATTTCACGCCAAACGGACGTCCACATTCGATACACTCAAATGGATCCTCACCATGCAGTGAGACTTGCTCAAGGGTTTGCTTACCGAAACTTAATTGCGGCTTCAATGTAATGGCTTGCTCTGGGCAGGTATTTGCACACAACCCACACTGTACGCATGCATTTTCGACGATGTTAATTTCGGGGCGGTCTGATCGATCATTTAATGCGCCAGTTGGGCATTGGGAAACGCAAGCGAGGCACAGAGTACATTTATCTGAGTTCACTTCGATCATGCCGTAAGGATCACCGGGTTCCAGCGCTACTGAAATTGCTGCCTCGCCATCATGGTCTAGGAACGCAGCCATGACGCGTTTCGCCACTTCTCGGCGGCCACCAAGTAATGCAACGTCATCATGTTTGAGAGCCGGCATGCGCGTTCCGTGTAACGCTGATTCCAATGATGCGATGTCACTGGCTTCGATGACCCGCACGCGCTCAGGATCAACACGAGTGGCGCCGAGTAATCGATGCGTGAGTGCGGATTGATTTGCGATCGCTGTTTTCGCGGTGTTCGGTGATTTAAGAATCAATGCTTCACTAGCGCCTGCGGCTAGAGTGGCTAGAAGTTCTGCGTGGCCGATCAATTCGACGTTATCGACTTCATACGGAATCACATCAGCAGGTAACCCTTGGCTGAAACGCGCAGATTCAGCGATCAGGTTGCGTCCGAAATTTCGATCGACAAACAAAACACGTGGTGGAATCTCAGCGTGCTCTGTAAATGTGTATATCAAGGTCTTTAAACGTTCCACCATGAATTCAAAGGGTGGATCGTCATACAAAATAGCGCCGGTTGGGCAGACAGACGCACAACCACCGCAGCCACCGCACATATCTGGATCGACGTAGACGCCGTCTCCATTGGAGCGAATGGCCTTAGCACCACAGGTGTCTACGCACCGTGTACATCCTGTTTTCTGAGACCGCGAATGGGCGCAGATTGACCCTTCATATTTCACATACAATGGTTTTTCAAAAGTGCCGACCAAGGCCTTCGCTTGTGCTCCCAGTAGTGTCAGCTTCAATGCATCTGCATTTGGCGCTCTCAGATATCCATCACGGGTTGCCTCTGCGGCGAGCAGTGATTGTTCCGAAACAAGGTCAATCACGATGTCGCAGTGTGACGAAGCGGTTTCTTTTGGTGGTGTGAATTGAGT
>RGHP01000313.1 GCA_010024125.1 Gammaproteobacteria bacterium
CAGTGAGTCAGTGACACATAATATGTGAGTATTGCTGATGTTCAGGTCAGTGATGGTGCATACGTAAGGCATAATAGAATTTCTCGGCCGCACCATCTTCTCATCTAAACACCTGATATGTCGGCACATTATGTGCAACAGATTAGGCGTGTGAAATAGACACTCACGAAATCTGATGCTCCATCGTACTTACAGTAAATTGAGTATCAACATGGAATTTTTACTTCTTTGGGTTCTTGGTGGAAATGTATTGGACAGCGGTCTTCGCTATGAAGATGCTGGCAGCTGCTACGCTGCTGCTCAGAACAGCGGTAAAGACCTCCAAGAAATAGGCCTATCTCCACCCAAGTTCACTTGTGTTCCAGTTGCCGAAGGCAAAGAATTGAAACTGCTGGTTCCTGAACAGCAAGGTTCACGCTTTCCATTCTGATACAGATTAGAGTCTCCTCATCCACTTCTCTAAGACCTCTAATGGATACCCATTCCCATATCCATGACCTACGCCAGAGGTCTTCCAGCCTCCTATTGCATCAACAATATCCGATGGACATTCCACGGCTCTTAAACGGTCACGAAGACTATGTCTAAAGCTATGAATGACACAGTTGTCTGGCACGTATTGATGCAGCCATTTGTTAAGACCACCACTAGCTGAGTTGGCTTTACAGCTTGCTGCATCGCAGTATCTAGGAAAAGCAAAGATACTATCATTGTTGGCCTCTAGAAGCCTCTTAGACGCCCACAGAGTAGCCCCAACAAGCGGAATACATCTGTGACTGCCTTTGGTCTTTAAACTCCTCCACGGATGAGGTTTAAGGTCTATGTGAGGTATACAGTCATCTAGTTTTATGTCTTCTTTCAGTAACCCAGCTGCTTCTCCTAATCTCATACCAGTGTCACTGATAAGAGTAATGAGCCACCGCATCTCATCGTCTATGTCTTTGCACAGAGATTGCACCCTCTTGATGTCTTGAATGGATATTGGCTGTCTTGATTGAGCATTATCATCATTAGGAAAGTAAGTCTTGGCAAAGGCATTGGAACAATCCAGCCCCTCCTCTGCTATCGCTAGGTTCACTATGGCTCTTATTGATGAAAAGACACGCTTGACTGTCTTAATACCCATACCTTTATCAATACACCAATCACGAAACTGAGCAGCTTCATTGGAGGAGTAAGAGGATATGGGTCTATCGCCCAAGAGTTTGGTCACATAGCTAGTGTTACGATTGGCGGTTCTTATGAACACCTTGTCTTTACCCACGCCTTTCAGCCGCAGGTATAACTCACAGGCTTCAGACAGAAGCAAACCATCATCAACAGCAGAATCACTTGATTTGACCACTTGAATGGCAGGTATATCCATATTTTGCAGTCGCAAACCAAGCCAATAATCCTCAAGGCGTTGGTTTATTGATTTGCTTGCACGAACAGCTACAGAAGCTGATTTGGTTTTAAGGCTGAAGCAGAGCCTACTCACATTATAGTAGGCAATTAGGTCATAAGGTATGTGACGAACATAATAGTAAACACCATCACGATTCATCACGTATTCGGGAGCAAATTTCTTTCTCATTCTATTTCACACGCCTAATCTGTTGCACATAATGTACTGACATATCAGGTGTTTAGATGAGAAGATGGTGCGGCCGAGAA
>RGHP01000314.1 GCA_010024125.1 Gammaproteobacteria bacterium
GGTGCTACCCGGTGTAAATCTATCTGATGCGATAGCTGTTATGCAGTATATCTGCCATTAGTGGACTTTTCACTGTTTTTTATAACCCTTAGTTAAAACTATGGAGATTTATAATGCAATTAAATAAAATTAAATTAGCTCTTGGTTTTGTTGCTGGTTTAACTGTTGCTATGCCAATGGTTGCTTCAGCTGCTGCTGACCAAGAAAAAGCTATGGCTAATGCTAACAACTGGGCTCACCCACGTGGTCAGCATAACAACCAAGCTTTCTCACAATTAACACAAATCAACAAAGGTAACGTTAAGAACCTTAAAGCTGCATGGACATTTGCAACTGGTGTTAACCGTGGCCACGAAGGTGCTCCACTTGTTATTGGTAACACTATGTTCGTTCACACAGCGTTCCCTAACAACGTTTACGCTTTAGATTTAAACAACGATCAAAAAATCGTTTGGTCATACTTCCCAAAACAAGATCCTAGCGTTCAAGCAGTTCTTTGCTGCGATAACGTTAACCGTGGTCTAGGTTTTGGTGATGGTAAGATCTTCTTACAACAAAATGACGGTCAGTTAGTTGCTCTTGATGCTAAATCAGGTGCTAAAGTTTGGGAAACTCAAAACACAGATCCTAAAGTTGGCGCTACAAACACTAACGCACCTCACGTAATCAAAGACAAAGTACTTACAGGTTGTTCAGGTGCTGAATTCGGTGTTCGTTGCTTTATGGCAGCTTACAACATCGCTGACGGTTCTTTAGCTTGGAAAGCTTACAGTACTGGTCCTGATATGCAGAAGTTCTTATCGGTGCTGACTTCAACAAAGAAAACCCACTTTACTCAGCATTATCAGTTTACGAAGATGTAAACGGTGGTAATACTCAAGGTGGTTCTTTCAAAAAAATCCCAACTGACCAATTACAAGGTGGTGTTGCTGATCTAGGTGTTAAAACTTGGCTCAAACCACAAGCTGTAAAAGACGGTTGGCAACATGGCGGTGGCTCTGTATGGGGCTGGTGGCCATATGATGCAAAAACAAACTTAGTGTACTACGGTACAGGTAACCCATCTGTTTGGAACCCAGACGTACGTCCTGGTGACAACAAATGGTCAATGACTGTATTCGCACGTGACCTTGATACAGGTATGGCACGTTGGGGTATGCAAATGACACCACACGACGAGTGGGATTACGACGGTATTAACGAAGTTATCCTCTTCGACAAAGGTGGTAAAACATATGCATGGCACCATTCACCCATTCGTGAACTGGGCAACTGACGTTGACATGAAATCTGGTGTACCTAACAAAGTGCCTGAGCACTCAACACACCAAGATTACAACACTAAAGGTACATGTCCAGCTGCTCTTGGTACTAAAGACCAACAGCCTGCTGCGTACTCACCAAAAACAGGCTTAATCTACACACCACTTAACCACGTATGTATGACATACGAGCCAGTTGAGTCTAAGTATGTAGCTGGTCAGCCTTGGGTTGGTGCAACACTTACTATGTTTGCTGGTCCTGACGGTGTAATGGGTGGCTTCGGCGCTTATGATCCTATGACTAACAAAAAAGTATGGTACAACAAAGAGAAATTCTCAGCTTGGGGCGGTGCTTTAACAACTGCTTCAGACTTAGTTTTCTACGGTA
>RGHP01000315.1 GCA_010024125.1 Gammaproteobacteria bacterium
AGACCATTACGGCAACCCTGCCTCGAATCATCGATTTGGTCGACGAGCACACACGGCGATTGAAGCTGCTCGGGAACAAGTTGCGGCGGCCGTCAATGCGCACCCATCCCAGGTTATTTTTACCTCAAGCGGCTCTGAATCAAATAATTTGATTATTCAGGGGCTCGCGTCAAGCAACGAGCAGATGCATTTTGCTTACAGCGCGATTGAACACCCTTGCATCTCAAGACCTATTGAGCACCTTAAATCGAGAGGCTATGGTGCGACAAAAATCAATGTAACTTCAGACGGCATGGTTGATCTTGAGGGTATGAATCAAGACACGATCGATCAGATTAATTTACTCACATGCATGATGGTCAACAACGAGACGGGTGTCATTCAAGATATGTCAAAAATTGTTAATTTTGCACATAAAAACAATATGTTAGTCCACAGTGATGCGGTGCAAGCCTTAGGCAAAATGGATGTTGATTTTGAACAACTAGGACTCGATGCGATGACCATCTCGAGCCATAAGATATATGGCCCTCAGGGTGTGGCTGCGCTGATTATCAATAAAAAAATTGACCTAAATCCGCTCATTTATGGTGGAGGTCAAGAAAAAGGTTTGCGAAGCGGTACTGAGAACCTAGCTGCCATCGTAGGATTTGGAAAAGCTTGTGAACAAAGTCAAGATACGCAGGTCCATATCAATGCAAAAATAAAGCCCATGCAAAAATTCCTTGAGGGGGAACTTGAACGAATGGGAGCAACCATATTCGCAAAAGATAGTCAGCGTGTGGCTAATACAACCTTCTTCGCCATTAATGGCATTGATGGGGTTACCCTGCTCACAGCGATGGATAAGCATGGCTTCGCCATGGCCTCTGGCTCAGCGTGTTCCAGTAACAATAATGAACCCAGCCATGTGTTACGAGCGATGCAGGTAGAAGAAGATTTAGCACAGGCAGCGATCCGAATTAGCCTAGGGCTTCATAACACGATGGATGAAATGAAAGAATTAGTGATAACACTTAAAAAAGAAGTGGAGAGATTAAAACAATTGACTGCCATGGCAGCTTAATTGAGAGGAGATTATGAGTAATACAACATCAAAATTACCGATTTATTTAGACTATTCAGCAACCACCCCTGTTGATCCTAGGGTGGCTGAAAAGATGATCCCTTACATTACCGAGGACTTTGGTAATCCGGCATCGAGAAGTCACGCCTATGGCTGGTCTGCTGAAAAAGCCGTTGAAAACGCAAGGCGTGAGGTCGCGATGCTTGTTAATGCAGACCCTCGAGAAATTGTTTGGACATCGGGTGCGACTGAATCTAATAATTTGGCTATCAAGGGGGCAGGCAATTTTTACTCAACCAAGGGTAAACACATCATTACCTCCGCGACCGAACATAAGGCCGTCATTGATGCGGTCAGAGAAATGGAAAGGCTTGGATTTGAGGCGACTTACCTTGAGCCCGAACCCAACGGTTTAATTAATTTAGAAAAATTTAAGGCGGCGATCCGCCCTGACACAGTTTTAACCTCCATTATGTTGGTGAACAATGAAATTGGCGTGGTTCAAGATATCGAATCCATTGGTAACATTTGTCGTGAAAATAACATTATCTTCCATGTCGATGCGGCCCAAGCGACCGGTAAGG
>RGHP01000316.1 GCA_010024125.1 Gammaproteobacteria bacterium
CGATTGCACCACCATTAACATTGATCTTTGAAGTGTCCCATTTCATCTCACGATTGACAGCGATTGCTTGTGCTGCAAATGCCTCATTAATTTCCATCAAATCAAGCTCGCTCGCATCCCAACCAGCTTTTTTAAGACATGCTTGTGAGGCTGGCACAGGACCGATGCCCATAATGCTTGGATCAACTCCTGATGAAGCATAGGATTTAATGGTTGCCATCGGTGTTAAGCCTAGTGATTGAGCCTTGGATTTGGTCATGAGCATCACAGCTGCTGCGCCATCATTAATGCCTGACGCATTACCTGCTGTGACACTGCCCTCTTTATCAAAAGCGGGTCTTAAACCTGCGAGTGATTCAACGGTCGCACCATGCCTTGGATATTCATCGGTATCGACCGTAATATCACCTTTTCGTGTTTTGATGGTGAAAGGCACAATTTCATCTTTAAACTTACCATTCTTTTGAGCCTCTTCAGCCTTGTTTTGGCTTGCACACGCAAACTCATCTTGCTCCTCACGACTGATATCGTATTTCTTCGCAAGGTTTTCAGCTGTGGTACCCATGTGAAAATTGTTATAAGCATCCCATAACCCATCGGTAATCATGCTGTCTTTTAGTTTGGCATCACCCATTCGAAAACCATCTCTTGAACCACTGAGAACGTGAGGTGACATACTCATATTTTCTTGACCACCGGCAATAACAATCTCTGCATCACCACATTGTATCGATTGAGCACCTAACATCACTGCTTTAAGCCCTGAACCACATACTTTATTAATGGTGAGTCCAGGAACAGCTTCGGGTAAGCCTGCTTTGATAACCGTTTGTCTTGCTGGATTTTGTCCAGAGCCAGCGGTGAGTACTTGACCCATAATCACTTCACTGATGTGTGAGCCATCAACCTTGGTTTGTTCAAGCAAACTTTTAACCACTGCCGCACCTAATTCGGGAGCAGGGGTAGCATTAAAGGCCCCTCCAAATTTTCCTACCGCGGTTCTGGCCGCAGCAACTATTACGATATCTTCCATAATTGATCCTATAACCTTTGTATTTAGAACATATGTTGGCCACCATTGATGGCAATATTTGAACCTGTAATAAATGAAGCATCATCAGAGGCTAAGTAACAAACAAGTTTTGCGATTTCTTCAGGCTTACCCAAGCGACCGACAGGAATACCTTTGATGATTTGATTACGAATTTCTTCGTCAATCGCCATCACCATATCGGTACCAATGTAACCTGGTGAAATTGTATTTACAGTAATACCTTTAGCTGCCGTTTCTTGAGCCAGTGCTTTTGTAAATCCATGCATACCTGCTTTAGCAGCAGAGTAGTTGGTTTGTCCGAATTGACCCTTTTGACCATTAATTGAGGAGATGTTGATGATACGACCCCAACCTTTTTCAAGCATGCCGTCAATCACCTGCCTTGACACATTAAATACACTGTTAAGGTTAATGTTAATGACATTCATCCAATTTTCTAAAGGCATTTTTTTAAACATGCCGTCACGTGTAATACCAGCATTATTGACTAGCACATCGACTTGACCAATTTCTTTAGTAATCTTCTCGAACATTTTGACGCAATCATCATGATTTGATACATCACCCTCTGCTAAATGAGCGTCCATACCATTTTC
>RGHP01000317.1 GCA_010024125.1 Gammaproteobacteria bacterium
CGCGAGTAACATAGTGACAACGTTTTGCCTGCCTGGGATGAACCCTACGACTAACTGGATACTCCTGAACAGGCGCACGACAGCCCCCGCACGAAAAATAACCTCACCCATCAGTATGAATAAAGGAATCGTGGCGAGCGCTTGCGTCGTCGAGGTGTTCAGCATGCTGTTCACGAACATGCCGTACCCTGACGGCCCTATCTGGAACAGAACGATAGCCGCATTTACGGATAAGAACACAAGAAATATAGGTAGCCCGGAGACGAGCAGAAGGATCAACGCGATCGTCGCTATGATCATTAAATCAGCCATGGTGGGGTGTATCCGATCGCACTACCTGCAAGAGAAACTCAAGGGACGCAACTGAGAGGCCCACGATCAGACCGGCGTTTAACCAATACTTCGGTATAGGAGTCGCGCTGACTGTCTGCACACCGGTCGATAACTGAGCAAAGAAGACTTGCACTGCGACATACACGGTGATGGCAACCACAGTAAACGCAATAAGATTCATAACCCTGACGAGACTCAATCGGTTGGGCAGGTTATCCATCAAAAAAGTGATCGCCACGTGCCCTTTGACACGCGTAACCTCGGGAAATGCAAAGAACAGAGAAAAGGCCAGCCCGTATCCGACGAAGTCGTTAGCCCACGAGGTTGGACTCCCTGCATACCGAAGAACAATCTCCATCACGGTGATGCAAGCGAGTCCAAACAGACACACGCCACTCAGCCATAGCAGCAGCCGAGTGGCACCGTGAATCAGCCTCTCCATCTACGCTTATGGAGCCAGCTTAGCGCTTCGTGCAAGCTTCGCAAACTCCTCGCCCCGAGCGCCGTTCTTCTTAATGACCAGCCCAAACAAGCCGTCAGAGAAGACCTTGGGGAGATCGTTTGCATATTGAGCACCAAGCTGAGTCTCTTTCATGCCCAATTTCTTTAGCTCGACAACCTCTTCATCAGCCAGCCCATAGAACTGCTCCCATGTCTCCTTCTCAAGATCGATACCGACTTGGGTCAAGGCAGACTGCTGTGCCGAGGACAAACTATTCCAGGCTCCAAGGTTCATCAAGATTAAGTGTGTCACATCACCAAACCGTGGACGCATCATGTAACCAGCTGTCTCGTACCATTTAAACCCGAGGGCCCCTAGCACCGGCCAAGCGGCACCATCGACGGTACCCTTATCGAGCGCAGAATAGATTTCTGCTGGCGGTAGCACCACCAAAGACCCACCGAGATGTTCGATCAAGGCCTTGTAGACAGGCGTCCCTCTCACCTTGGCCCCGTCGAGACCTCCAGAGGATCCGATAGGGTTCTTGAGTACCATGTGATATCCGTCGCCGGATGTAGGCATCGCAATTAGCTTGAGGCCAATCTCGTTATAGCTCTTGTCAACAAAGTCCCAGATGCCTGAGGTGCGACGTTTGTCTGGGTCCCCCTCTACGCCATCCATACCCATCCCGATGCCTGTCGTACCGTAGTGGTAGCCACCGTGGGTATAGACAAATTGATAGAGTCCAGCCTGAACCGGTTCCAGCTGCTCAAAGGGTGAAACCGCCTCTGGACCTTTTACGTCGACCGTGAGATTCGGAACTCGCTCCTTAACCATCTCGGCAA
>RGHP01000318.1 GCA_010024125.1 Gammaproteobacteria bacterium
CGCCGTTGGCCTGTCGGTATCAGCGTATGCCGCAGAATTAAAAGTGGGTCTGCAATCAGAGCCAAGTTCGATTGACCCGCATTACCATAACTTAGGCCCAAATAACGCTTTTGGAACGCATATTTTCAGCCACCTAGTTGGTAGCGATCAAAATCAACAGCACTACCCAGACCTTGCGGTATCTTGGAAGCCGATAAACGACACAACTTGGGAGTTCAAGCTCAGAAAAAATGTTAAATGGCATGACGGCAGCCCATTCACAGCAGACGATGTCATGTTCACAGTTGAACGCGCTCAGAATGTGCCAAATTCACCATCTAGCTTTGTGACCTATTTAAAAGGAAAAACCTTTGAAAAGGTTGACAGCCATACAATTCATATCAAAACCGCAAAGCCATATCCGCTAATGCCGAATGATATGACAACTGTGAAAATTGTCTCAGCTAAAGCTGCCAAAGGCGCCTCCACCGAAGACTACAACAGTGGCAAAGCCGCCGTGGGCACTGGCCCGTATAAATTCGTTGAGTGGGTTCCCGGTGATCGCATCGTTTTGGAGAAAAACCCAGATTACTTCGGAACAAAAGCGAAGTATGACACGGTAACGTTTAAACCAATCAAAGCTGGTCCAGCACGTATTTCAGCCTTGCTGGCTGGAGACGTTGATCTCATCGACAATGTCCCACCACTTGATGTGGCTCGCCTTAAAAAAGAAAAAGGTGTCACGCTCAGCAGTGGCCCGTCAAACCGGGTAATTTATCTTCACATGGACCAATTCCGCGAGAACTCACCTCACATCACAGCTAAAGATGGCAGCGCGATAAAGAATCCGCTTATGGATGTACGTGTGCGGAAAGCAATCTCAATGGCGATTAACCGTGATGCAATCGTAGAGCGCGTAATGGAGGGTATTGCCGTCCCTGCTGGCCAGCTTTTGCCAGCTGGGTTTCATGGTGTCTCAACCAAAATGAAACCAATGAAATACGATCCTGAAGGCGCAAAGAAGCTTTTAGCTGAAGCGGGCTATGGGAATGGCTTTAAAATGACAATTCACGGACCGAATGACCGGTATATCAATGATGCTAAGATTGCTGAAGCACTAGCACAGATGTTGAATCGGATTGGTATCGAGGCAAGTGTCGAAACAATGACAAAAGCGGTTTATTTTGGTCGCGCTTCGCGTGGTGGCCCCAATAAGTCGCCCGAATTCAGCTTCATGCTCCTTGGTTGGGGGGCCGGTTCTGGCGAGGCTTCATCACCACTGAAGGCGCTACTGCACACATATGACAAGTCAAAAGGGATGGGTGCTGCAAACCGGGGTCGCCACTCAGATCCTAAGGTTGACAGCTTAGTTCAAAAAGCGCTGGCAACCGTGGATGCGGATGCACGAGGAAAGCTTCTTGCAGAGGCAACTGAAATTGCAGTTGGTGAAAACTTTGGTGTAATACCACTTCATTATCAGGTTAACACTTGGGCCTCCAAGAAAGGCTCAAGCTACCAACCACGCACCGACGAACGCACGATCGTGATGGGTCTGAACTGAGGCCGCATGCAGATGTGCAAAGATTAATGTTCCATGCTGGGCTTTTGGAC
>RGHP01000319.1 GCA_010024125.1 Gammaproteobacteria bacterium
GGAGTAGCCCGAGCGAAACAATCCGGCCTGCATGTCGTCAACGATCCCTCGTGCCATCGATGCGATCATCTCGGCTTCAAATATGGTCCCCACACAGGCCTCCTGTGACGTAGTTCTCAGTTATGTATCAACCATAACCAAACTTAGCGGTCCGATCCAAACCAAAACAGATTGGACTAAATACAATGTTCGTAGTTACTCATCTGCCATCGCCTCTGTTACACATCGACAAAAAGGGGGAATCTCAAATGGAACTAATATGCTCTCTCACCAGCCCATATGCTCGGCGAGTTCGCGCCCTAGCTCATGAACTGGGCATCCAAGATCAGCTAAAGATTAAAGTGGTCAAGCCGCGAGAGTCTTCGGACTACTTGTGGAACATCAACCCGATCGGGAAGGTCCCAACACTCCGGCTCGACGATGGATCAACTATTTTCGATTCGCTGATTATTTGCGACTACCTGATCGCGACCTATGCTCAGGACTGGGGCCTCGAACAGCAAACTAATTTCTGGGAGTACAGGACTCGCCTGTCCTTGTTAAATCAAACAAGCGACGCGGGCTCTCAGGCACGAAAGCTGTTGGCGCAGGAGCCACCGCAAACCAAAGCCGCGGACTTCCAACTCGACAAGGTCCATCGTAGCCTCACCCACCTGGAAACGACCTGGGACACGCTTGAAACAGAGCTGTCTCTGGCATCAATCGGTCTTGCGTGCACATTCGATTGGTTACTGGACCGGTTCCCCGAGACCGACTGGGCTGCTCTCTATCCTCGAATAGGCCGATGGTTTGACGGTTTCAAGACGCGTGATTCTATGCAGAAAACACAGATACAAACCTAGATGCCTGCAGAGCTAGGGGTGTTCTACTTGTGTAAATAGCTCGGTCGGGAGAACCTGACCGACCCCGACTGATTCTGCCAACCGAAGCGTGACCCCCGCGACTACCGCGAACTGGAGCCCCAGCCCGAGGTCGTTTACAAAGCAGGTACGTTCATCATTATTTACTCGCCCGCCGACCGCACCAGAGACGAGTTCTGGGAGCGTCGTACACGACGAGAAATCAAACGCGTCAGATATTTGCCAACCACGTTCTCCAGAGTGGTCGGGTACGACGAGATTGTCTGCCTGAACCAGGGCCGGCTTTCCATGACCCAAATGCACGCAGACCTTGTCCGCCAGATCGAGGGCATCTTTTGAAATCTCAGGAGGCTTGATGGATCCCACGTGCATACCAGGCTCGAAGTAGTCCGACTCAAAAACCGGATCGATTGAGCTCGTTGCACACAATACGACATCAGCGCCTTGTACTGCGTCCGCAATCGACCTAAACGCACAGAACTCTTGACTGAACTGTCCTCCCCACTCTCGACAAAAAGTCTCCACGTTGGCCAAATTCGGGCTGAATACACGGATCGTGTGAATCTCTGGACGTACGGCCAATAGACCCATTAGCTGGGCTCCTGCCTGCCAACCAGATCCAATGATCGCGGCTGTTCTAGCTTCTTTTTTTGCCAAATAGTCCGTGCCTAGTGCACTGGTGGCGCCGACCCGCATTCTCTGAATCACACCGTCGGGCATGATCGCCAA
>RGHP01000320.1 GCA_010024125.1 Gammaproteobacteria bacterium
GGTCTTGCAGTGCGCCGATTTTCGGGGAATTGATGAGGCATTTCATCACTTTTCCAGTGAGGTTGGTCGAGCAACATCACAATTAGCGGTCGCTGTCGCATGTCCCGTTCAACATGATTCAGTCAAACTGACAAATAATGATTGGAGTTTTAGCAAGAAAGCGTTGGTAAACGTATTAAATCTCAGCGAGCTCCTCGTCATTAATGACTTCACTGCGCAGTCATTGGCAGCGGTGTCAGTGAATCAAGATGCATTTGAGGTGATTCAAGCCGGGTCTCAGGACCCATTCGGTCCGATATTCGTGATTGGCCCTGGAACCGGCCTAGGCGTTGGTGGTGTGGTAGTCGATGCACAGGGTGAATGGACTCCGCTATCAACTGAAGGCGGTCATGTGACGATGGCCGCACAGACTGAGGATGAGTGGCGGCTGCTGACAATGCTACGTAAAGAATATTCACATGTGTCAGCTGAGCGTCTCATCAGTGGGCCTGGACTCTTGTTGATTTACCGGTCGTTATGCGCGCTAGAGGGGTTGAAACCTCTCGTTAATTCACCTCAAGCGCTGATGCAGTCATATGAGGACGATGCGATAGTGCGTCGAACACTCGAATTATTTGCGGGATTCTTTGGAATCGTAGCATCTGATGGGTGTCTGACCCTGGGCGCGACCGGTGGTTGCTGTATTGCTGGCGGTGTCATTCCCAAACTTGGGGACTATTTTCGTCGCGATATTTTTCTTGAGCGCTTTCGAGCGAAAGGCCGATTTAAAAACTACTTATCTAATATTCCGATCAAGATCCTCTTGGATTCCGAGGCTGGCCTGTATGGCCTGAAGCGCGCGCTAGCAACGAACGCACTCGATCGTTATGTGGTGAGGCCATAGCAGTGCGCTTTGCCGTGCTCGGGTATGGGAAGATTGCTCGTGAGGTAATGATTCCCGCGATTAGGGAATCTGGTCATGAGGTAAGCGTCATTGGATCAGCACGCGGTGTCGCACCCGAGGGTTTTGATGGCGCTGTCGTGCACGACTATTTTGAGGCTGTAAAGCGTGACGAGGTGGATGCGGTATACATTGCGTTACCAAACCATTTGCATTACGAGGTGACGCTTGCGGCGCTCGAGGAACAGAAACCAGTCCTTTGCGAAAAGCCTTTGGGATTGACTGCTTGTCAAGTCAGCGATTTAGAAAACATAGCAAAAACTAATCAAACGTTGTTGTGTGAGGCCTTCATGGTCTCGCATCATCCGCAGTGGCATTGGTTGCGGTCGCAAATTGGTCAAGAACAGCAGGTTGATATTTCCATCCAGTTTCACTACGACAATCGAGATCCACTTAATATTCGGAATCGTCCTGAAACTGGTGGTGGTGCTCGCCTCGATATCGGTTGTTACGCGCTCTGGGCGGCAGATTGGTTAGGTGCAAGATCTCAATATGAGACGCATGGTTACCAGATTCTTCGAAATGGCGTGGATGTTCAAACAACTGGCACGTGTTGGTTTGATCAAGGTATTCGGTTGCACTTTGATGTCTCAATGCGTCGTTCTCGGTTTCAGCAAGCTGTGGTCCAGACACAAAATGAGTGTTGGGT
>RGHP01000033.1 GCA_010024125.1 Gammaproteobacteria bacterium
TGCAATTTTCGTTCCAGGTGTAGCGTACACATAATAAGGGCGACTTGGCGGCTCATGTCTCTCCAGTGATACGTTAGACTCATTAATATTTAGGTACTTCTTGCCGGTAAAGGCCACGAAAACACACAAATCATCGGTCAAAAATCTGTTGTCTATTCAGATCGGGCTGAAGTCGCTCAATTATTTGGGTTGATGGGCTCGGAGGTACAGCATGCTTCCTAGCTCATTGAATGAAATGGCATCTGTTGTCGGTGGAACCGTTTCCGGGAATCCGGTGATTTCAGGTTTAGCCATCGACAGTCGAAAAGCGGTCAAAGGTGATTTATTTGTCGCCTTAACGGCGGAGCGCGACGGGCATGATTATATTGCGAGCGCAGCAGAAAGTGGTGCGTCTGCAGCACTTGTCTCGAAGCCAACAACAATCCTTCCATCGATTTGTGTCACAGATACTCTCGACGCGATGACTGCGCTCGCAAGGGGAATGCGCGATTCCTATAGCGGCAAAGTATTCGCGTTGACTGGCAGTCAGGGCAAAACAAGTACCCGAGGATTCTTAGCTTCAATCTTGACCCAAATGGCGCGTCGATCTGGATCAGAGCGCATCCTCGTGACAGAGGGAAATTTAAATAATCATCTCGGTGTGCCTCTGACGATGGCACGTCTCAGGCCGCATCACCCTTATGCGTTGTTTGAACTGGGTGCATCTGCAGTTGGTGAAATTGATCACTTAGCATCGATTGTTCGGCCGCAAATCTCTGCGCTATTAAATGCGCGCGCAGCACACCTCGAGGGTTTTGGCTCGATTGCTGGGGTGATTCAAGGTAAAGGTGAAATCATTGATCAGACGGCGATTGATGGAACGGTCATTTTGAATCGTGATGAGTCGGCTTTCGATGAGTGGGTTAAACGAGCCGGGTCGCGGCATGTCATCAGCGTTGGTCGTCACGCAGGAGATCTCACCTGGTCTCAAACCTCTGAGCAAGGGTTAGAGATGCATTATGGCGATCGAGAACTCAGTGTATCCCTCCCAACACTTGGGCAGCATTTCATGGAAAACGCGGCGCTAGCGTCTGCGATGGCAATTGCAGCTGGAGCGACCGATCACGAAATAATCAAAGGGCTCGAAGCTGCCTCGATCGAGCCAGGGCGTATGACCCCAATCCAATTAGAAAACACGCTATTGGTTGACGATACCTATAACGCGAGTCCACAAGCGGTTCGCGCGGCGATTGATTGGTTGGCAACACGTCAAGGCGTGCGTGTTCTCGCAATGGGTGGATTGAGCGAGTTGGGCGAAGCCGCCGAAGCTGAGATGCAGGCCCTTGGAAGCTATGCCAAATCGAAGGGAATTGAGCGCTTGGTGGCGACGGGTACCGCACTGCCAATCGCTGAAGGATATGGCGCGGATGCGCAGTATTTTCCAACCCATGATGAGGTGTGCAATTTCTTAAACACGAGCGCCCGCGAGGCTGAAGTGATTTTAGTGAAGGGATCGCGGTCGGCACAAATGGACCGCGTGATTAACACGCTCAAACTGCAACAAGGAGGGCAGTAGCTGTGTTGCTTTGGTTAGCTAATTATCTCAGCACATTCGAACCGGGCTTTGCCGTCTTTCAGTATCTAACGCTTCGTTCAATCTTGGGTGTTTTGACCGCACTGATTACGGCGTTGTTCGTTGGTCCATGGGTGATTCGATCGTTGGAGACACGTCAAATTGGCCAGTCGGTTCGCCGCGATGGACCTGAATCACATTTTTCAAAGCAAGGCACGCCGACGATGGGGGGTGTGTTGATCTTAGTTTGTATTACAGCCTCGACACTATTGTGGGGTGACCTGACCAATGTTTACGTTTGTGTTGCCTTATTGGTGATGCTCGGTTTTGGCGTCATTGGCTGGATTGATGACTGGAAAAAAGTTGTTTTAAAGAATTCGAAAGGTCTGTCTGCGAAATCGAAATACTTAGGACAGTCGATCGTTGGCTTAGTTGCGGCCGTGGTTCTTTACCAAATCGCGAAAACGCCGGCTGAGACGACGCTATTGGTTCCGTTTTTCAAAGACCTTCTGATTCCATTAGGGTTTGGTTACATCATCCTGACCTATTTCGTCATTGTTGGCACATCGAACGCGGTCAATTTGACCGATGGTCTCGATGGCTTGGCGATTCTGCCAACAGTGTTAGTTGCTGGGGCCTTGGGTGTCTTTGCATACCTCACCGGTAACGCGATTTTCTCTCAGTATTTGTTTATCCCCTTCATCCCTGGGACAGGTGAATTGGTTGTGTTTTTGGGTGCCATGGTCGGAGCAGGTCTCGGATTCTTATGGTTTAACACCTATCCCGCGCAAGTGTTCATGGGTGATGTTGGCGCACTTTCATTGGGTGCGGCTCTCGGTGTTGTCGCAGTCATGGTTCGCCAAGAGTTGGTGTTATTCATCATGGGCGGAATCTTCGTTCTCGAGACGGTATCGGTGATGTTGCAAGTAGCAAGCTTCCGCCTGACCGGTAAGCGCCTCTTCAGAATGGCTCCAATTCATCACCACTTTGAGCTGAAAGGGTGGCCTGAGCCACGTGTCATCGTACGGTTTTGGATTATTTCAGTGATGTTGGTTTTGGTCGGTCTTGCGACCTTGAAGTTGAGGTAATCGATGTCTTTAATCGCTAGCAGCAAACGCCTCATTTTAGGTGCCGGGCCAACCGGACAAGCTGTTGCGCGTCATTTTCAGCAATTGGGCATTCAATTTGAAGTCGCTGATACACGACAGTCGGATGATCTCAAAACTGGGTTTGAAAGAGAATTTCCTGGTGTCAAAACATATTTCGGACCGCTAAAGACCGATTACCTGGATCGATTTGAAGAGATTGTTGTAAGCCCAGGGATCGCACCAACAACCGAGGGCCTCAACCAAACATCGTCACACCTGATCAGTGACATTCAGGTGTTTAGGCGCGCATGGCCGGAAAACCAGCCTTTGATAGCGATTACTGGCTCCAACGCAAAATCAACCGTAACTTCTTTGGTTGCTGAGATTCTCAAAGCGGATGGGCGAGCTGTCCTGGTGGGCGGAAATTTAGGTCCCCAAGCACTGGATCTATTGGCTGATCGGACCGATCAATCGATCGCGGTCCTTGAGCTTTCTAGCTTTCAGCTCGAACGCACTCGAGCCCTCAAGGCGACTGTCGCTACCTGTTTGAACATGTCTCCAGATCACTTGGACTGGCATGGATCAATGATCGCTTACCATCAAGCAAAGCATCGCATCTTCGAAGGTGTCGGTGCGATCGTAGTGAATGCCGAAGACCCTCTATCACAACCGTTGGTACCTGATCAGACTCCAGCGATTAAGTTCGCACTTCAGCACCCTGATTTCCACCGTTTTGGACTGATGGTCGTGGATGGTGAAGATTGGATCTCGTTGGGAGCTGATCCATGGATGCCGGTATCCCATTTACCGATGCCTGGTCGTCATATGATCCAAAACGCGATGGCAGCTTTTGCAATTTGTCATTTAATTGGCGTCGACAAAACGGTTGCAGTTAGAGCGGCTCGCGGGTTTACCGGCCTACCGCACCGGATGGTGGAGCTGAATCCCGTTCGTGGAGTGCGTTTCATCAACGACTCAAAAGGCACCAATGTAGGTGCGTCTGAAACCGCCGTCGCAAGTGTTGATACAAAGAATCATCTTTACCTACTTGCCGGTGGCGAAAGTAAGGATGCCGATTTGAGTCAGTGGGCTAAGGCCGTCCGAGCACATTGCACGCATGTGTTTGCTTTTGGTCGCGATCGCCAGCGTTTTGTTGAAGCGCTCGGTGAACAAGTCACAGCAGTTGAAACACTCGATCAAGCATTTGACCTTGCCGTTCAAAAGGCAAATGAGGGTGATGTGGTCTTATTAAGTCCGGCATGTGCGAGCTTTGATCAATTCACGAACTACCAACAACGCGGTGCACATTTTGAAGCACTGGTGGAGGCGTATCGTGAAATTTGAGATTCGCCGGTCAGACTTCATGCCATTGGGTCTACCTGATGTTCACTTCGTGCTAGCGGCGTGCGCGCTGGCTTGTCTTGGATTGTTGTTGGTTGCGTCGAGCTCAATCGAAGTGGCATCAGATCGCTTTGGTCAGCCATTCAGTTTTGCGATGAAGCATACCGTATTCCTAACGATTGCAGCGATTGGTGGGGTTGTCGCTTATCTCATACCCACGCGTTGGTGGTACAACTACGCAACCCATTTCTTACTGATCTCGATGGTACTGCTCGCCATCATTCTCATTCCAGGTATCGGCTTAACCGTCAAGGGAGCGACGCGATGGCTCAGTCTCGGCTTCTTCAATTTGCAGCCATCTGAGATCGCCAAATTCACAATGATGTTGTTCTTAGCATCGTACCTCGTGCGCCGTCTCGAAGAGGTGCGTCAGAAATTCAGTGGGTTCGTCAAACCGATGGCTGTGGTTGGTCTCATTGCAGTGTTACTGCTGATGGAGCCTGACTATGGAACGCTATTGGTACTGAGTTGCGCTGTGATGGGTGTGCTGCTTTTAGCGGGAGCACCTTTTACGCAATACATCGTTTTCGGTTCAGCACTCGTGCTTGGACTGGTGGTGTTGGCTGTGATTGAGCCGTATCGATTTGAGCGGATCGAGACGATCTTCAATCCATGGGCCGATCGGTATGGTGCCGGTTACCAAATCACACAGGCACTTCTCGCATTTGGACGCGGGGGGATATTCGGAATGGGCCTCGGTAACTCAGTTCAAAAGCTCTTTTACCTGCCTGAAGCGCACACTGACTTTGTATTTGCCATTTTGGCAGAAGAACTTGGGTTAATCGGCGCATTAAGCACTGTCGCTGTGATGACCTATATGGTTTGGCGCGGTCTATTGATTGGTCGTCGCGCGGAACTGGGCGGTCGTCCTTTCGCTGCATATCTCACCTATGGATTAGTACTTCTTATTGCCTTGCAAATACTGATTAATCTGGCGGTCAACATCGGATTAGCGCCAACTACTGGCTTAACACTTCCGCTTCTGAGCTATGGCGGAAGTTCACTTGTAATGACAGCAGTAAGCCTTGGCGTAATCGCCCGGATCAGCGCAGACAATCTCCCTGGAGGACGGTCATGAAGAAACCGATATGCATCATGGCTGGAGGAACTGGGGGCCATATCTTCCCGGGATTAGCGGTTGCCGAAGAACTAATCAAGCGCGGTGAAACTGTGCATTGGATTGGATCGAAGCATGGCCTTGAGGGTCGCCTAGTTCCTGAGAAAGGAATCCCGATGCATTACTTGGCTGTTCGCGGCCTTCGTGGGAAGCATGGTCTGCAACGTATTACAGGACCAATTCGGCTGGGTGTTTCGGTGATTCAAGCACTCATTCTTATGCTGCGCCTAAAGCCATCTGTTTGTGTGGGCTTCGGCGGATATCCAGCAGGACCTGGTGGGATCGCGGCCAGGATGATGAAAATCCCTGTCGTGATTCATGAACAGAACGCTGTCGCTGGGATGACCAACAAGTATTTGGCCAAGTTTGCAACCAAAGTTCTGACTGCTTTTCCTGATGTGATCGAAGGTGCTGAATGTGTTGGCAACCCCATTCGACCAGAAATCGATTCCGTCGGTCGTCAACGGATCGCAGACGGTCATCAGCCAAGTGATACGACTCGTGTACTTGTGATTGGTGGATCTCAGGGTGCGAAGTCATTGAATGAGCAATTGCCTGAGAAACTCAAAACGGTGGCGAGTCAGTTTGGAATTGAAGTCACTCACCAAACAGGTGTTTCAGGGAAAGATCAGGTTGATGAGCAGTATCAAGCGCTCGATCTTGATGCCACGGTGGTTGCTTTCATCAGCCGAATGGATGAGGCCTACCGAGAGGCAGATATCGTAGTTTGCCGCGCTGGTGCTTTGACAGTGTCAGAGCTTGCGAGTGCAGCGATGCCATCGGTTCTGATTCCATTCCCATATGCAGTGGATGATCACCAAACCAAAAACGGTCAACAACTTCAGAACGCTGGCGCGGCCGTAGTCGTTCAAGAAAAAGATCTCGATATCTTCGTTGCCAAACTCTCGGACATCCTTCGCGCTCCTGAAAATCTGACGCAAATGGCGCGTGCCGCGCGTTCGGTTGCAAAACCCGAAGCGACGCAACATGTCGCTGATCGTGTGATGGAGGTTGCTCATGGTTAATCGGATGGGCCAAATCCAACGCATGCACTTCGTCGGCATCGGTGGCGTCGGCATGAGTGGTATTGCCGAAGTCCTTCTGAACCAAGGGTATTTAGTATCAGGATCAGACCTTCGAGAAGGGCCTGCGACTGAGCGCCTCGCACGTTTGGGTGCAACGATCCATATTGGCCATCGTGAATCGAATATTGAAGGCGCTGAAGTGGTTGTGGTCTCAAGCGCAATTGATCGCACGAATCCCGAAGTGGCGACTGCGTTGAATGCGAGAATACCGGTGATTCCACGCGCACAGATGCTTGCAGAGCTGATGAGATTCAAGCACGGCATTGCAATTTCCGGCACGCATGGCAAAACCACCACCACATCGCTCGCAGCATCTGTCTTGGCTGAGGGCGGACTTGATCCGACCTATATCATCGGCGGGAAACTCAACCAAGCAGACACCAATGCAAGCTTAGGCGCGAGTCAATATATGGTCGCCGAAGCCGACGAGAGTGACGCGTCATTCCTCGTCTTGAAGCCGATGATCGCGATTGTCACGAATATTGATGCGGATCATATGTCGACTTACGGCGGTGACTTCGAGCGACTGAAACAAACCTTCGTGCAATTTCTGCAGAATCTCCCGTTTTACGGATTGGTGATTGCGAATGCTGATGACCCGGTCGTCACAGAGCTCCTGCCGACTGTGGGTCGAACGTTCCTCACGTTCGGTATCGACGCGGAGGCTGATTACCGTGCTGTGAACATTACAACCGATGGTTTGATGACCCATTTCGAGGTTGTGCGCCCTGATGAAGTAAACCTAAAGATCACGCTCTCGATGCCTGGTCGCCATAATGTGTTGAATGCGCTCGCAGTCGTTGCGTTATCGGATCACTTGGGTGTAGACGATACGTCGCTCGTCAAAGCGCTATCCGAATTCCAAGGTGTTGGCCGCCGGTTCCAGTTAACAGGTTTTATCGAAAAAGAAGGTCAGCAGATTCCTGTAATCGATGATTATGGACATCATCCGAAGGAACTCGAAGTCACCTTTGATGCGGTTCGTGGTGCATATCCGGGGCGTCGTCTGGTCAGCGTATTCCAACCACACCGTTATTCTCGAACTCAAGACCTCTTTGATGACTTTGTATCAGTGCTTAATCGCGCCGATGAGCTTGTTTTGATGCCCGTGTATCCAGCGGGCGAGGCGCCAATCGTTGGCGCTGAATCGAAAGATCTTGCACAGAGTATTCGCCGTCTCGGTCATTGCCGACCTTACGTTGAAGGTGAGTTCGATCAGGTGATTGAGCGTGTGAGTGCATTGGTCGAGCCAAACGACGTCGTATTGATACAGGGCGCAGGATCGATCGGGCGACTGCCATCTCAAATGGTGGAAACCCTTGGAGGTGGTCAATGAATTGGGCGAATGAGCGCGTCGCACTGGTTTATGGTGGTGTTGGATCTGAAGCCAATGTCTCCCGTGATGGTAAAGAAACCGTTTCCGCTGCTATGCGTGAACTAGGAATCACACCGATCGAAATTGATATCAAAGACGGATTAGTTGAGCCCTTGATGGCTGCGAATCCAACACGCGTCTTCAATCTTGTTCATGGCCGCCCTGGTGAAGATGGGGTGCTTCAAGGATTGTTATGCGCGCTTGGCATTCCGTTTACGGGATCTGGTGTTGGTGCGTCTGCATTGGCATTGGACAAACCGCGGACCAAACAAGTGTGGGAGTCACTCGGCCTGCCAACAGCTCCGATGGTTATTGTGAATGATCTTGAGCAAGCCGACATCTGCGTGAAACGCTTGGGTCCTGAGCTTTTTGTGAAACCGGCGCATGAGGGTTCTTCAGTTGGTGCCCATGTGGTTCACGGCGGCGATCAATTGAAGGCAGCATTAATCGATGCGCTGAAACACGATACGCGTGTCTTGGTTGAGCCATTGTTACCGGGACCAGAATTTACTGTTGGTGTGGTCCGCGGTCTCGCGTTACCAGTCATTGGTATCCGCCCAAGTTCAGAGTTTTACGATTACAACGCGAAGTACCAGGCCGACGATACGGAGTATCAGATTCCATCAGGGTTGAGTCCTGAGCTTGAAGCAGAAGCGCAACAGTTGGCTCTTGAAGCATTCGATGCACTTGGCTGTCGCACATGGGGTCGCATCGATTTCATGATGGATGAAACAGGCCATTTACTCCTTGTTGAATGCAACACAGTTCCTGGAATGGGCAGTCATTCCCTTGTGCCGAAAGCAGCACGTGCCTCAGGGATGGACATGCCGATGTTGATTGAACAGATCCTTCTTGATGCGGAGGTCTCGCCATGACAATGAAGCAAATTGCCAATCGCACATTGACGCATTGGAAAGTATTGATGCTCTTAATCGGCCTTGGTGTGACAGGGTCAATTGCAGCGAGCGGCTTAAGTCATCTGTTACAAGATGTGCAAATTCGCCAAGTCCAACTCCAAGGTGATTTGCGTTATTTGGATGCGGAGAGTCTGACACGTGATCTGAGTATTCGGTTCAATGGTAATTATCTCGAAACCACATTGGGCCAGGTGATTTCTGAGGTTGAATCACATCCATGGATCGCAGCCGCATCAGCACGGCGTGTTTGGCCAGATACGCTATTAATTGAGATCACAGAACAACGTCCTGTAGCGATCTATAACGACACTCAGTATTTGGGCCTGTCAGGTGATCTGTTTGAGCCACCAAAGCCTGTCAACGAACCCTTGCCAAGACTCTATGGTGCGTTATCGGAAACGATGCAGGTCTACAGTCACTATGGCGTTTTTTCTGATCGCTTGTCCGATTTTTCCAAGGTTATTTCTGTTTCACGCGGCCACGACATGGGTTGGCAAATAACGTTAGAGAATGGAATCAATGTGCAGCTTGGACGGAATGACATCTTGGGTCGTTTGTCGCGTGCACGTGATGTGTTGGATCGTCTTGATGGTGAGAAGCTTGCCAAGCTCCAAGAAATCGACGCGCGCTATGACAATGGCATTGCTTTGGCTTGGAGGGCTGCCGAGTGAATCATATGTTGGTCATCGACATCGGCTCGAGTCAGATTACAGCAGCAGTGGCTGAGATTACTGACGCACGCCGAATCGTTGTCCGCGGCCTTGGACGTGCGCGTTCGGGTGGTCTCAAGCAAGGCGTCGTTATTCAGATCGATTCTGTTGTTGAAGCCCTTGTTCGTGCGGTGGCCGAAGCCAATCAAATGGCTGGCACTAAACTCTCCGATCCTTTGGTCTCTGTCGGTGGATCCCATCTGCTTGGACAAGATATTTCAGGCACGGTCATGTTGAATCATCGGGAGGTCACCGATGTTCTGTTGACACAAGCGATGGAGCAGGTCCAAGCACAAGCTCAGGTCCCTGAGCGCGAGATTTTAAGTGTGATTCCTCGATCATTCACATTGGATAGTCAAACAGGTATCCGTTCGCCTCAGGGGATGACAGGGAACCGTTTGGATGCGCATGTGCATGTCATCACCGGCGCAACGCACGTTGTGAATAATCTGAAGAAATGTTTACGGCTTGCAGGCCTTGAGGCTGCGGTACTCGTTCCTTCAGCACTGGCTGTCAGCCAGTTGGTGCTGTCTGATGAGCGAGAACTTGGTGTCTGTGTCGCGGATATCGGCGTTGGCACGACGGATGTCATGGTGATTTCAGAAGGGGCGCCAGCTTGGATGCAAGTGATGCCGATGGGTGGTGAGTTGTTGACTCATGACCTCGCTGTTGCACTGAAAACTCCGCTCGGCGATGCCGAGCATTTGAAAGTGCAGTATGGCTACGCACACACGAGCTTCGCACCACCAAAAGACACCGTGCAGGTTAAAAAGCTCGCTGATCGACCGGCAGAAAATATCAGCTTGCAGCAATTGACTGCATTCATTCAGCCACGTGTTGAAGAAATCGCAGAAATATTAGGCGAACGCCTCCGTCAATCGGGTCGGTTTGAGGAGGCGTCAACAGGAATTGTCTTGTGTGGTGGAACGGCTGCGCTGCCGGGTATCGCGCAAGTTTTCGAGAGTATGTTGCAGTGTCCATGCCGGGTACTGAAACAAGCCCATCAAGAAGGACTCGATGGGCTATTACAAGATCCAGCCAATGCGGTGCTGGCCGGACTTTTGGCGTATGGACGCGACCAAGAAGTCAGGCCGAAGCCACGCTGGCTTGGTGCGCAGGGAAGCATGTTCAATCGGGTTCGACAGTGGATCCAAGGAAATTTTTAACTGAGAGGGTAATCAAATGTTCGAGATCGTAGATCAAATCGAATCAAACGCGGTCATTAAGGTGATCGGCGTGGGCGGTGGTGGCGGTAACGCCGTTAACCATATGTTGAAACACGCGGTTGAAGGTGTTGAGTTCATCGTTGCGAACACCGATGCGCAAGCGATGAAGGCTATTCCAGCGGACCGGACGATCCAGCTTGGTGGTGATATCACCAAAGGCTTGGGCGCAGGCGCCAATCCAGATGTCGGCCGTAACGCTGCATTGGAAGATCGTGATGCAATTGCTGAAGTCTTGGCCGATACCGACATGGTGTTTATTACAGCCGGCATGGGCGGTGGTACTGGTACAGGTGCAGCGCCAGTGGTTGCTGAAATCGCACGCGAAATGGGCATCCTGACGGTCGCAATTGTAACGCGTCCATTTGGATTTGAAGGGCGTCGTCGTACACACGTTGCAGATTTACACGGTGCTGTTCGTGGTATTGCTGATCTGATTATTCGTCCAGGTATGATTAACGTCGACTTTGCTGACGTTCGTACTGTGATGAGTGAAATGGGCAAAGCGATGATGGGAACAGGCACAGCAGCTGGCGAAGACCGTGCTGCGAAGGCCGCTGAAATGGCAATCCGTTCACCACTTCTTGAAGATGTCGATCTCTCTGGCGCACGCGGTATTCTGGTCAATATCACCTCAGGTCCTGATTTCACTTTGGGTGAATTTGATCAAGTGGGTCACGTGGTTGAACAGATCAGTGATGACAACGCGAACGTGGTGGTCGGTACAGTGATCGATCCTGAAATGAGCGACCAAATTTGCGTCACCGTTGTGGCAACAGGCCTTGGCGGTGCGCAGGCGCCGAAGACAGTGGTTGATAACGCGCACTTAGAACGCGCGCCACGGGAAGCGTATAGCCCAACAAACACAGCAGCTCCTCAGGTCTTGAGAACGCAGGCTGTTGGGAATACAGCACTCGCACAGCAAGTCGTTGAAGAGCAGGATAATGGCCAGGAAATGGAGCGGATTTTGAATATCCCTGCGTTTCTGCGTCGTCAGGCAGACTGATGGAGAAAACTCCACGCTTCCGTTCCGATTTGCAGGATGCATCGGAGAAAAGCCTGTTAAACTAGCTGGCTTATCGGAGGAGAGTTGAATTGATTGCACAGCGAACGCTGAAAAATGTCGTGCGAGCCACGGGAGTTGGTCTGCACTCAGGGGATACGGTGTACCTCACTTTGAGGCCTGCGCCTGAAAACCATGGCATTCAATTCAAACGAGTGGATTTGGATCCGCCTGTACTGATACGGGCGAATGCAGACAGTGTCTCTCAGACAACCCTCTCAACCTGTTTGTCTTCGCCCGACGGTGCACAAGTCTCGACCGTCGAGCATTTGTTATCCGCGTTATCGGGTATGGGTATCGATAACGTTCTCGTTGAGTGCAATGCCCCAGAGCTTCCCATCATGGATGGTAGTGCCTCACCGTTTGTATTCTTGATTCAGTCAGCCGGTGTGAGAGAACAAACCGCGCCGCGCGAGTACATCCGAATCACACATATCGTTGAAGTGGAGCATGAAGGCAAGGTCGCCCGTCTTGAGCCGTTCAACGGATTCCGTATTACGTTTTCGATCGACTTCGATCACCCAGTGGTCGACCAGTGTGAATGTAAAACCGTCGTTGATATTGATGAAGCATCATTCGTTCGCGAAGTGAGTCGTGCGCGTACGTTTGGATTTATGCGCGATCTGGATTATTTGAAAGCGAACAAGGTTTAAATCAACATATGACAAAGACACATAATCTAAAATTATCTATATAAATAATTTTCTTTGTAAAAAATATAATAGATAAAATAAGTGTTTTTACTATTAATTACACTAATTTTATACAAAACCAACTACT
>RGHP01000321.1 GCA_010024125.1 Gammaproteobacteria bacterium
GCTGGCGATTTTCTTATGTTTTGTCACGCATAGTTTGGCGGATCTATTTACGGTCTATGGCACCCAGGTCTTGTGGCCATTGTCAGTGCATCCGTTTGCACATTCGTTGTTATTTATTATTGATCCGCTCTACACATTGCCTCTGGTGGTCGCGTTCATTATCGCGTTGGTTGGTAAAAGCACCTTTAACAAAGTGATGCTCAATAACCTCATGCTCGCCGTCTCCACGGGTTATTTGATTTGGAGTGCGAGCGTTAAGGTACTCGTTGATGACAAAGCGATGTATGCCTTGCAGCTACAGGGTATTTCACCCACCACATACGAATCTACACCAGCACCATTTAATACGCTCTTGTGGCGAAGTGTCGCGATAGACGGTGATTATTATTATGAAATTTGGACATCGATTTTTGATGAAGTTGATCAGGTACAGTTTCGGCGTTATCCAAGAAATCTCGATTTAGTGAAATCTGTTTCAGATCACCCGAGTGTTCAACGATTGCAGTGGTTTACCAAGGATCAATACAAAGCCTGGCAAAAGGGAGATCAAATATTTCTCAGTGATCTGCGAATGGGGGTCGAAGGCGCCTATGTATTCAATTTTGAGGTCGCTAAAAAGGAAGCTGAACAGATCATGATCGGGAGCTTTGCGAGACTGGAGCAGCGGCCGCAACTCAATCGTCTTGAAAAGGTTTGGCAGCGAATTTTTGATTCCAGTGTTCAGATTTCTTCACGATGAACGATCTAGACGGGCTAAGGAATCTCCTGCTGAATCTTCAAACAGCGCCTTAACCTTGAACAGCCGAGACTATCTCCCCACTATTTCATTATGCAATTAGCTTGGAACGTATGATGGAAGACACAGGACAGATTCTACTTTGGGTTGGCATTGGCTTATTTCTCGCGCTCGCAATTGCTGATACCGGTCGCCAAGACTAATGGCTAGTTCGGATGACCAAGAACAACAGCTTAGTGAGGCCGCCGGAGAGAGTTTGAAGCCTGCGAGTGATCTACAAGGCAACCCGCAGACTACAGACGAAGACAAGTTTTATTACCCGGGAAGTGACCCCCAAGAATGAAGAAACCAGATCGCGTAGCAGATAATAAGTTGACGATGCCTTTTGGAGATAGTGTCAGTGCGCCTGCGATTACAGAGGTTGATACCTCTGGATATCGTGAGGTTAAATCGAAGGAAGCATCGGCAAAACTGCGTGGCCGCTATGAGGAGTTGCAGGAAGAGTTTCGTCAACTAGTTGCGACGTCTGAAGATACTCAGAGAATGTATGAAGCATCCGTTAGTTTTGTTCCAATAGTTGGTAAGGTTTATCACCTGTATCGGCGCGAAAACGGAGAGGAGTGGGTTAGCCTGATTCCGCCAGAAGATTTTGGCTCTTACTATCACGAATACTTAGGTAGTTATCGTCTAGCGACTGATTCAGTGTGGGTCAGAGTTTGACTAACTTAAATGCAAGATATTGAGAAGATGGTGGCCAGAGAGTGGATAGATACCTACCTAAGGCTCCATAGACCACTGATGTCTACCTAGAATCAAAGACTTACACATCTCCAGTTCATCTACAAC
>RGHP01000322.1 GCA_010024125.1 Gammaproteobacteria bacterium
TAGCAGGCTGAAAACACTGAATCCTCAAATGATTTGAGGTCCGGGTTTAATTCACGGACTGCATCAACCAGATCATCAAGATCCTGATAAATGAGCCCATCAGCGCCAATCAGCTGATTGATCTCTTGTGCACTTCGACCATGTGCAATCAACTCACTCGCCGCAGGCATGTCGATCCCATAGACGTTTGGAGAGACAACAGCAGGAGCAGCTGAGGCAAAGTAGACTTTCTTCGCTCCGGCGTCGCGCGCCATATCAACAATTTGATGACATGTGGTGCCGCGAACAATGGAGTCATCCACGAGCAAGACATTACGTCCCTTAAATTCTTGAACAACTGGATTCAGTTTCTGACGGACAGATTTTTGACGCTCAGTCTGACCAGGCATAATAAATGTCCGGCCGATGTAGCGATTTTTGATGAACCCTTCTCTGAATAAAACACCCAATTTCTGAGCGACTTCTAAAGCACTCGTACGGCTCGTATCTGGAATCGGAATCACCACATCGATGTCGTGATTCGGCATTTCCTTCAAGATCTTGTTCGCGAGCTTACGCCCCATATTAATCCGCGCTTGATACACAGAGACTCCGTCGATGACTGAGTCAGGACGTGATAGATAGACATATTCGAAAAGACAAGGATGGGCTTCTTGTTTACCTGCACACAGTTTGCGGTGTAGATGCCCTTCACTATCGATAAATGCAGCCTCACCCGGCGCAAGGTCGCCAATCAATACAAAACCCGCACAATCCAGGGCGACTGATTCACTTGAAATCATGTATTCGACACCCTGCTCAGTCTTCCGCTGCCCAATACAAATTGGACGGATTCCGTAGGGATCTCGGAACCCAAGAATTCCGTGACCATTAATCAGTGCGACAACACCATAGGCTCCTCGGCATCGACGATGAACACCCTCAACGGCTGCAAAGAAATCATCGGGTGTCGGCTTAAAATTACCGCGCGCCTCGAGTTCGTGCGCAAAAATATTCAGTAAGACCTCAGAATCACTGTCAGTATTGATGTGCCGCATATCATCTTCATACAGCTCTTTCATCAGATCAGCGGTATTGGTGAGGTTGCCGTTATGCGCGAGGCTGATCCCGTACGGGCTATTGACGTAAAAAGGCTGTGCTTCAGCGGATGAGCTTGTCCCTGCTGTCGGATAGCGGACATGACCGATACCCATGTTGCCGATCAGATACTGCATATGACGCATTCTGAATACGTCACGCACTAGGCCATTGTCTTTCCTCAAGTGGAATTTACCGTTGGCTGAAGTCACCATACCGGCCGCATCCTGGCCTCGGTGTTGCAAGACTGTGAGTGCATCGAATAACGCCTGATTGACGTTACCGCGACCAAAAATACCAACCACTCCACACATGATCGAAATCCCTCTCGTCAGCTAATTGACGGTTTAAAGCCAGAGGCTGACAGTTGTTCCAACGCCCACTGAGCTACCGTCTCAAAATGGGGCACAAGCGAAGCGGTAGTGTACCAACTGTCATTCACCAATGGGGTTAGATTTAATAATCCAATCACCACCGTGACAATGAGTGC
>RGHP01000323.1 GCA_010024125.1 Gammaproteobacteria bacterium
CAGTCCGACTTCATCGTCGGAGCAGATCTGTTCGTGGATGGTGGTTGCTCTGTCATCATGCCGGGCGGTAGTGGTTGATTCCTCGCGTCAGCTGATTTCGCTCAGATCAAGCGGTCCTGACCTAACGGTTGATGACCGCCTTCGATAGAATAAAGTCGATCGCCAGATTGATCGCGATAGCCACACCAAAAATAACGATAAGTGACGCGTAGAGTGCGGGTACGTTGAACATGTTGTAGTACTCAATCGCCATGAAACCCAGGCCCTGGTTAGAGATTTTAATTTCTCCCAACAAGACCCCGATGATGCATACGCCGAGCCCTAAACGGACGCCCGTCAGGAGTTCGGGGAGCACTGCCGGGATATAAATGAACCGAATCAGTTGCAATCGTGAGACGTCGAATGACTTCGCTGAGTCAATGTATACCTGTGGCACCGACCGAATCCCGGCCGCGGTGCTGAGGCATATAGGAAAATAGGCGCTGAGCGCACCCATCGCGATCTTTGACTCGACCCCGATACCCACCAACAGCATGATAATCGGAAAGAAGATAATTTTTGGTGTGGTCGCTAGGGCCACAAGTATCGGGTCTAGACCACGATGTAGGACGTGGCTCGATCCAATCATGATTCCTGTTACTCCCCCAAGCGACACCGCAAAAAAGAGACCCGCACCTACTTCGAAGAGCGTTACCCAAGTGTGCCCGTAAAACTCAGACGTCTGTAGGAGGTTGGTCAACTCAGAAAGAATAGTCACGATCGAGGGAAATACTTCCTCGTAGAACAGCCCTGAGTAAGAAACTAGCTCCCACGCGGCGACAGCGAACACCAATAGCGAGAACCGGATCAGAGCTATTTTGGTGCGCATCATCCTAGACTGATCCTATTAATCCGTGCCTGAATCAGGTTCAGGGTCACGTAGAAAAGTACGCTCACGGAGATCACCAACACGATCGCCGCATACATC
The DNA here is from genome assembly GCA_010024125.1 of Gammaproteobacteria bacterium. Lineage (GTDB taxonomy): Bacteria > Pseudomonadota > Gammaproteobacteria > Pseudomonadales > Litorivicinaceae > HIMB30. Next base: position 968 of record RGHP01000323.1, read on the forward strand.
TTAGTAATCTCAAAAAGGTCATACATATGACTCACCAGGTACCCGAGTCCTCCAAAATTGATCAGGAACTCGATACCGATAATATTTACCAGCGAGTAGATTAATCCGAGCCGTATCCCGACAAACATCCCCGCAGCGGCCCCGGGAATGACAACGTAGATAATCTCTTGCCACGTGCTGCAACCGTAGCTTTTAGCGACAGCACGGAAAGTTTTAGGGACAGCGTCGAGCGCTACCACCGTGTTGAGAACAATTGGAATAAATCCGGTCAGAGCACCCATCGCGATGATCGTGGTCTGTGTGCGTCCAAAAAGCACCAGGAAAATTGGGTACAACAAGATCATGGGCGCCGCGAAGAGTGCCCCGAACATCGGGGTCGTCGCTTTTGCCCATACCTGTTTGTAGTGCAGTAATAAAGAGACACTAAGGCCAACAATGATGGCGATTAGATTTGCAGTCAGGGTGCTCGCGAAGGTGATTAGGAAAAAGTTCCAGATCTCTTGGTCCTGGAGCATCTCAACAAGAGCCAAGATCATCGGGACAGGCCTCGGAACGATTAGCTCCGAGACCAAGCCGACAGACACCACGATCTG
>RGHP01000324.1 GCA_010024125.1 Gammaproteobacteria bacterium
GCGCCGGTAAGGCTAAATTCTCAGGCTCAGGTGGCGCGACCATCACCAGCGTGACGATCACTGGGGGCAACCACGCTGATGAGGATTCAACCGCTACATTTAATTACGCACTGACAGCGACCGACATCACACTCGATGACAACACCGGCAGCGCTAAGGCCATCTTCGCTGAAGATAACTCGGTGACCATTGCCGGCACCATTGATGGTGCATCTGCAGGTGAGGGTACCTTACAAGTGACCGGTACCCTAAAAACCTTCTCAGGGGCTGTGGGTAATACCTACCGTATCGATGCACTCGATGTGGATGCGGCGGTGAGCTTTAGCAGTTCGGTGGCCACCACCACAGCGACGATTGATGGGGTGATCAACACGGCAGCGAGCTTGAATGTGTCAACCACCTCAACCATCGCTGCCAATGTGACCACCACAGGCACGCAAACTTATACGGGTGCGGTGACCTTAGGTGCGGATACGATCTTAACCACCACCAACAGCAACATTAGCTTTGGTTCTACCATTAATAGCAGTGACACCACCTACCGTGACCTATCGATGGCCACCGGCAGTGGTAATATTAGTGTGACTGGCATCATTGGTGCGACCAATAAACTCGACGTCCTCACCGTCAATAACACCGGCACCTTAACCTTGTCTGATGCGGTGACGGTGAACACCTTAACCTTAACCCACACCGGTGGCACCACCATTGGCGGCACCTTAACCGCCACCACCGTGAACCTTACCGACACGACTGATGCGGCCAGCATTACCTTCAACGGTAACGTGTCTGTGGGCACACTCAATACCGCAGCTGAAGCTTACAACGTCATCTTTAACGGCACCACCTCCACCATCACCAATGCCGCGACCTTCAGTAACTCAGGCTATGTGACCTTCGGTAACGCTACGGGTGACACCACCACCTTCACCGGTGGTGTGACCGCCACCGCACCGAGCCAGGTGAACCTAGCGGGTACAGTTAAAACCACGAATACCACCATGACCTTGGGTGATGCAGGTACACCGATCGTATTAGCTGCAAACACCATCCTGTCTGGCAACACTTCAGGTGATATAGCCCTAGGCGGCACGGTCAATGGGGCTTACAGCTTAACCGCGAATACGACCGGAAGCACCACCTTCACCTTAGCCGTAGGGGGTACAACCGCACTATCAGCCGTGTACACAAATGCTTCAGGCACCACCTACATTAACGGCGGAGGCATCACCACCACCGGCACACAAACCTACAACGATGCCGTGGTCTTGGGTGCGGATACGATTATAACGACTACGAACACAAATGTGACCTTCTTATCAACCGTGGACAGTGATGCGGCTCTCACAAAACGAGATCTTACTTTAAACCTTGGAGTAGGTTTAGCTAGCTTCAGAAAGATTGTTGGTACAACCTCGCTTGCAGACATTACAGCCAATGGCTATGTTATATTTAATAAGGCCCTGACAGCCGATAATCTTATCATCGCAGCGGCCAAAGAAGTTACTGTTAATGATAACGTTACCATCGCATCGACCATCGCCTTGAGTGGCTCATCAA
>RGHP01000325.1 GCA_010024125.1 Gammaproteobacteria bacterium
GTCGGGATGACCCCCTAGCCGAAACAGTGCTCTACCCCCTAGAGTGATACACGAGGCGCTACCTAAATAGCTTTCGAGGAGAACCAGCTATCTCCGAGCTTGATTAGCCTTTCACTCCTAGCCACATCTCATCCCATAATTTTTCAACATTACCGGGTTCGGGCCTCCAGCGAGTGTTACCTCACCTTCACCCTGGACATGGATAGATCGCTCGGTTTCGGGTCTACTCCCAGAGACTATGTCGCCCATTTAAGACTCGGTTTCCCTACGCCTACCTTATAAAGTTAAGCTTGCCACTGAAAGTAAGTCGCTGACCCATTATACAAAAGGTACGCAGTCACCCACATAAGTGGGCTCCTACTGCTTGTATGCATACGGTTTTAGGTTCTATTTCACTCCCCTCGCCGGGGTTCTTTTCGCCTTTCCCTCACGGTACTTGTTCACTATCGGTCGGTAGTTAGTATTTAGCCTTGGAGGATGGTCCCCCCATGTTCAGACAAGGTTTCACGTGCCCCGCCCTACTCTTTGTCATTCCTTAAACGTTCTTTTCGGATACGGGGCTATCACCAGCTATGGCCAGACTTTCCAGACTGTTCTCCTAAGAAAATTTAATTGATGATGACTGGGCTGATCCCCGTTCGCTCGCCGCTACTGAGGGAATCTCGGTTGATTTCTTTTCCTCTGGTTACTTAGATGTTTCAGTTCACCAGGTTTACTTCTATTTCCTATTTTATTCAGAGATAGATGACCACAAAAGTGGCCGGGTTTCCCCATTCGGACATCTCCGGATCAAAGCTTGTTTGCCAGCTCCCCGAAGCATTTCGCAGGCTTCAACGTCCTTCTTCGCCTTCTACCGCCTAGGCATCCACACGTATGCACTTAATCGCTTGACTATATAATTCAAAAAAGTTTCTGATTATATAACTCGTAAAGTTTACAGTGTGACCAATCTATTTTGAGATATTCTCAAAAAAGACGGATCGTTCCAAATTGTTAAAGAGCAATGACAATGACATAAATCATTATCAAAAAACTGGTGGAGCTAGACGGGATCGAACCGACGACCTACTGGTTGCAAACCAGTCGCTCTCCCAACTGAGCTATAGCCCCATATTATTAGTATGGTCGATGCACTTTTAATTAAATGGTGGGTCTGGGAAGATTTGAACTTCCGACCTCACCCTTATCAGGGGTGCGCTCTAACCAACTGAGCTACAGACCCAATCTATCCACACAAGCCTCGTTTATATAATCGAAGCTTAAAATTCCTTAATAACTCATACGACTTGTGAAGGCGCTCATGTGATCATTTCTCTTTAAAGGAGGTGATCCAGCCGCACGTTCCCGTACGGCTACCTTGTTACGACTTCACCCCAGTCATTAGCCACACCGTAGGCGGCGTCCTCCAAAAGGTTAGACTACCGACTTCTGGTGCAACCAACTTCCATGGTGTGACGGGCGGTGTGTACAAGACCCGGGAACGTATTCACCGCGACAATGCTGATTCGCGATTACTAGCGATTCCGACTTCACGGAGTCGAGTTGCAGACTCC
>RGHP01000326.1 GCA_010024125.1 Gammaproteobacteria bacterium
ACCTGACTGAAGTCATTAACGGTTGTCTGGCGTTTCTTGACGATTCGACCCTTTCAGTGACCGATTTGATGGAGTTTATTCCGGCGCCTGACTTCCCGACTGGGGCTTTGATCAATGGTTTGGAAGGTGTGCGCGAAGCATACGCAACTGGTCGTGGTCGCGTGATCATGCGGTCGAAGTTCCATATCGAAGGCGAAGACAAGAAATCCATCGTCTTTACTGAAATCCCGTATCAAGTGAATAAAGCGCGTGTGATCGAAAAAATCGCCGAGCTGGTTAAAGACAAGAAGATCGAAGGTATCACTGAACTCCGTGATGAGTCTGATAAAGACGGCATGCGAATTGTTGTTGATCTGCGTCGAGGTGAAACCCCTGAAGTGATCGTCAACAATCTGTTTAGCCAGACGCAATTGCAGTCAAGCTTCGGCATCAACATGGTTGCACTCGTTGATGGTCAGCCGAAGACGTTGAATCTCAAAGAGATGATCTCGTGCTTTATCCGCCATCGTCGCGAAGTCGTGACTCGCCGGACGATCTACGAGTTGAGAAAAGCACGCGAGCGTGGCCATATCTTGGAAGGCCAAGCGGTTGCCTTGGCGAATATCGATCCAGTCATTGAGCTGATTAAGAATTCAGAAAACGCGCAAGTTGCAAAAGAGCGTTTGATTGCAACGTCGTGGGCACCAGGCTCAGTCACTGAGATGCTCGAGCGTGCTGGAACAGGTGGTATTCGTCCCGACGATCTTCCCGAAGGTTTTGGTCTGATTGATGGTAAATATCATTTGAGCCCGCAGCAGGCGCAGGCAATCTTGGATTTGCGCCTGCATCGTTTGACGGGTCTTGAAATTGAGAAGCTGCTCGAAGAGTACGGTGCAATCCTTGAGGATATCGCTGAGCGCGAGGCGATTTTGGCCGACCCGGCAAAACTAACCGAAGTCATTCGTGAAGAGCTTGAGGCGGTCCGGAACCAGTTTGGCGATGACCGACGGTCTGAAATTATTGAGTCTCATCTCTCATTGTCGACAGAAGATCTGATTCCTCGTGAAGACATGGTGGTGACCTTCTCAAAGACTGGTTATGCGAAGACGCAGCCTCTGGCCTCCTATCAGTCGCAACGCCGTGGTGGTCGCGGTAAGAGTGCCACGAATTTGAAGGATGAGGATGTCGTTGATTTGCTGCTTGTTGCAAACTCCCACGATACCTTACTTCTCTTTACAGACACCGGTCGTTTGCATTGGTTGAAGGTGTATGAAATTCCACAGGCAAGCCGCAATGCACGTGGTAAGCCAATTGTGAATATGATCGACGCGCTGGAAAGCGGCGGTCGAGTAACAGCAGTGTTGCCACTGGGTGAAGACGACCAGGGTGAAGGCCGTTATGTGTTCATGGCGACAGCTCGAGGCACTGTGAAGAAAGTTCCTCTTGAGCGATTTGCGCGACCAAGGGCTTCAGGAATCCGAGCAATTGAATTCAATGAAGACGATACCTTAATTGGTGCGTCAATCACGGATGGTACCCGTGACATCATTC
>RGHP01000327.1 GCA_010024125.1 Gammaproteobacteria bacterium
CTAGCACCTGAAGCTAGCGCGTCTACCAATTTCGCCACCTGGGCCGAGGTTTGCGAGGGTGCGGATCATAGTGAGGACTCTACCGCAAGTCAAGGATCGGCTAGACTATGTCAATGTCAGCGAATCCTAGACCACTCCTAGTTATCACAGGCCCAACAGGGATCGGAAAAACCGATCTCGCAATGGCGCTTGGAACTGAATCACCGTTACGGGTGATCAGTGCGGATTCGGTCATGGTCTATCAACACTTGGATATTGGTTCAGCGAAACCATCTCCTGCGGAACTTGCTGTGTGCCCGCATGATTTGATTGATCTTGTGCCGCCAGAACATGCGTTTGATGCGGGTCAGTTTGTGCAGCATGCACAAATGTTTATTCAACGTGCATGGGATGATGATCAAGTACCCTGCCTTGTTGGCGGGACAATCATGTATTTAAAGTCTTTGCTTGATGGTTTGGATACACTACCGGCCGCGGATCCTGTCATTCGAGAGCAAATTCGAGCGAAGGCCGAGTCCGAAGGCTGGCCCGCGATCCATGCATGGCTTAAGGATCTTGATTCTGAAGCAGCTGACTTGATTCATCCAAATCATTCGTCACGCATCGAACGTGCACTTGAAGTGCGACTTGTGACAGGGGAATCCATTTGTTCTTTCTGGTCCGGCGGACGGTCAGATACCTCAATCGGCGGTCAAGCGGTTGATCTATCGGTTTTGGCACTGGTGCCGTCTGATCGCGAACAATTGAAAGATCGCCTCAATCGACGCTTCGACTCAATGCTAGATCGTGGTTTTGAAGCAGAAGTTGCAGCGTTACGTCAGCGGCCTTCATTGACTCTCGACTGCCCATCGATGCGGAGTGTCGGATATCGTCAGATGTGGCAATACCTCGATGGCGATCTTTCAGAAGCTGAAATGATAGATCAGGCAAAAGCATCGACCCGGCAGCTGGCAAAGAGGCAACTCACATGGCTTCGATCATGGCGAGCTGACACAAATACATTCGTTGAGGTATCCGATTCGATACCTGTGGAAAAAGGAAAGGCGTGGTTGTCTGGAGTACTTGATCGTGTTCTTTGAGCGCGAAACTGGCGGTGAGCGAGCCATTATTTGCTCAGTGACTATTCGAGAGCCATATTACATCCCTGATGTGGAGGAGTTTTTTTCGCTCGTCACTTCAGCCGGTGCAGAGGTTGTCGGTGAGCTCAGTGCGCAGCGTCAAAGGCCGAGCCCCGCGAATTACATTGGTGTCGGTAAAGTTGAAGAATTGGCAGCGCTTGTTCAGGCAACAGAAGCAGATTTGGTGATTTTCGATGGACATTTGTCACCGAGCCAAGAGCGTAACCTTGAGAAACAAGTCAAAGCCCGAGTGATCGATCGATCTGGACTGATTCTCGATATTTTTGCCAGCCGCGCGAAAACCTTTGAAGGTAAATTGCAGGTTGAGCTAGCCCAGCTCGATCACATCAGAACTCGATTGATTCGCTGATGGACTCACCTTGAGCGGCA
>RGHP01000328.1 GCA_010024125.1 Gammaproteobacteria bacterium
GGCTATGTCGCTGGCTTTCCACCACATCCGCACCGCGGTTTCGAAACTGTAACCTACATGCTGAAAGGGAAAATGCGACATCGTGATTCCAATGGCAACGCGGGCCTTTTAGAAGATGGTGCTGTGCAATGGATGACGGCAGGCCGCGGGATTCTTCATTCTGAGATGCCTGAACAAACCGATGGTAGTCTGTGGGGTTTCCAGATTTGGTTGAATCTCCCGCAACGCCTTCAGATGGCCGAGCCTGGCTATCAAGACATTCCGGCATCGGATATTACAGAATTCGAACACGATGGCGTTGCCTATCGGCTGGTTGCCGGTGAATTGTTTGGGCACACAGGGCCTGCAAAGACCCATTTACCGGTATTGACAACCATCCCGTTAACAGATGGAGAGACAGCCATCATGTTTTGTTTCGAAGGCGAACTAACTATCGCTGGTCAAACAATCGCGGATGGTGATTTAGCAGTTTTGGAAGGCAGCGGTGCAGTTACCATTGAGGGTGAAGGCCGAGGACTTCTTCTCTCATCACCGCCTCTCAATGAGCCGATTGCACGCCATGGGCCTTTTGTATTGTCGACAGAGGGCGAGCTGAAAAAGGCCTTTATTGATTACCAGTTGGGTCAGCTAGCTCCGAATCAGGCTGCATTTCTGGCGTCAGGTGGCCACGGGTAACTTCGCCCGTATCGAGTAGCGGCGCGGCGTCAATGTGGCGTGCGCCCATCATCTCAGCAACTTGCTTTAGAACAAATACGAGCTGATGTTGCTCCCACTCACGGAGGCGCTCAAAGCGGTGCAGGAAGTTTTCCTGCAAAGGTTTGGGGGCTTTGGTGAGCAGTTCTTTGCCTGCACCTGTAATCACCAAGAATACTTTTCGCCGATCGGTTCCTGACCGTTGTCTTTCTAAAAGTCCACGGCGTTCCAAACGGTCAACGATGGATGTCACCGTCGCTTGAGACAAATTGACCTCAGCGCTGATGGCCCGGATCGGCTGCTCTTTCGTATTGGCGACGGTTTGCAGAACCAATAATTGCGGCGTTGTGAGTCCGAACTCTTTTCCGAGTCGACTGGAGTGCTGATCGATTGCCTGCACGATGCGGCGCAAAGCAACCAATACTTCTGTTTCAAGATTATGTGTCTGCACTCTGCGTGAACGCTCCCTATTTCGGCTACTGCATTGTGGATTCAGTTGGAAAACCAGCGCAATTATTTTTCATGACTGAAATTTTGACATCAAAGTAATTTTTTTACGAATAAAATATAACGTAAGTACAAATAATTGATTTATATGATATTTGAAGAATGCTCTTCGATTATGTACACTATCTTAATGTTTCGTACATTAAACGAAATAAGTAATCATTCGGAGTTATAAATGAAAAATATAATCTTAGGGCTGGGCGTTTTAGCGGTCGCAGTTGCCATCTTTTTCGGATCAAAAAAAGAAGAAAAAGCTGAGGTGGTAGCAGATTGCGGCAAGGTTGTTGTTGGCGAAATGAA
>RGHP01000329.1 GCA_010024125.1 Gammaproteobacteria bacterium
GTAAGTCGCTGACCCATTATACAAAAGGTACGCAGTCACCCCTTACGAGGCTCCTACTTTTTGTAAGCATACGGTTTCAGGATCTATTTCACTCCCCTCCCGGGGTTCTTTTCGCCTTTCCCTCACGGTACTTGTTCACTATCGGTCGATGATGAGTATTTAGCCTTGGAGGATGGTCCCCCCATATTCAGACAGGATTACACGTGTCCCGCCCTACTTGTCGTTAACTCAGTACCACACGTTGCTTTTCACGTACGGGGCTATCACCCGCTATGGCCGACCTTTCCAAGTCGTTCCGTTAAACATCGTGCTATCACTAACAGGCTCTTCCGATTTCGCTCGCCACTACTATCGGAATCTCGGTTGATTTCTTTTCCTCGAGCTACTGAGATGTTTCAGTTCACCCGGTTCGCCTCCTGAGCCTATGTATTCAGCTCAGGATACCCCTAAGGGTGGGTTTCCCCATTCAGACACCTCCGGATCAAAGCTTATTTGCCAGCTCCCCGAAGCTTTTCGCAGGCTATCACGTCTTTCGTCGCCTATCATCGCCAAGGCATCCACCATATGCTCTTATTCACTTGACCCTATAACTTTGAATTCTCTAGCCACCGCACAAGGCAGCAACCAAGAAACACCCAAAGCCAAAATCAAGGAACGAATTCACGTTATATATGCCGTATTCAATTCAACGCACACATCCACTAAACAACAAGTGCTTAGCAAACACATACGCCAATCGAAATATTCGTTGACGCAATCAAAAAAATTGTCGCTGATAGTTAATTTGCACTTTAAACCTTTACGAATTAGTGCAACTATCAGCAACGCTGATTTCGACTCTATGAATTTTTAAAGAACAGCCGCGCTATTGAATCAATAGCCTCGTCATTGCCCAATCAAGATTGAACAACACACAAACACCCTACGTGAATCACGCAAGAGGCTTGTGCATTGAATCTCAACACAACATACAGCGATAAGTAATTGGTGGAGGATGACGGGATCGAACCGACGACCCCCTGCTTGCAAAGCAGGTGCTCTCCCAGCTGAGCTAATCCCCCGATATCCAGCAGTCGATGGGATGGTGGGTCTGGTTGGTCTCGAACCAACGACCCCCGCCTTATCAAGACGGTGCTCTAACCAACTGAGCTACAGACCCAAGCCGGTCGCAACTGGTGCGCCAACATTTGTCTGCCTTGAAGCAAAGCTCCACAGCTTCATGCTAGCCCAACGGCAACAACCTTCCAACAACCGATAAGTGTGGACGCCTGAAATCAGCTTCACTGATTTTTCCAGAAAGGAGGTGATCCAGCCGCACCTTCCGATACGGCTACCTTGTTACGACTTCACCCCAGTCACGAACCCCGCCGTGGTAATCGCCCCCCTTGCGGTTAGGCTAACTACTTCTGGCGAGACCCGCTCCCATGGTGTGACGGGCGGTGTGTACAAGACCCGGGAACGTATTCACCG
>RGHP01000330.1 GCA_010024125.1 Gammaproteobacteria bacterium
TGGAGGATCACCCGGATCTACGAAAACTGATTACGCAGGGAGCAGTGATAAATTCGGTTGCGGAATTGCTGGGTACATCAGTGCACCTCTACAAGGAAAAAGTGAACTATAAATTGCCGGGTGGAGCGGGCTTTCGGCCTCATCAGGATGCCACGGCCTATGACCAACTCTCGCACCACATTACCTGCCTTATCGCAGTAGACCCTATGACTTCTTCCAACGGATGTCTCGAATTGAGTGACTACTCCAGTCGCAACTTGCTAGAAACAGATGGAGATGGATGTTTATCCGATAAGGTCGCCACCAGTCTGATTTGGAAGAAAGCTGAGCTCAGGACAGGCGATATCCTATGCTTCTCTTCGTTCACACCACACAAAAGTGCAGCAAATCTTTCCGGTGAATCACGGCGGGCAATTTATCTTACTTACAATGCAGCGGCAGAAGGTGACCTAAGAGAGTCTTATTACGAAAAGCGCGCGAGTCAAATGGCTGAACAAGAAAGTGAGTCCTATGCGCGTATCAGCAACATCGGCCACTTCGAGGGAAGGTCGGCAAAAACCTAGAAACTGGATAACCCATGGCAATGACTACTCCGATATGGCGCTCTGATCCTGCGCAGTTCACAAATGATCTGTTCGCATGGATCTCTGAGCAAGGAGCGACTCGATATGATGAGTCTGTGACTCAGCTAGAACATGCGCTACAGTCGGCCGCGTTGGCAGTGAGCGAAAGGCGTGCCGACAGTGAAGTCGCAGCAGCTTTACTGCATGATGTTGGTCATCTACTGATGGATGAACACCAAGATCGCGATGATTTTCTGGGCGAGGATTTAAAGCATGAAATCGTCGGGGCGAATTGGTTGAGCTCATTTTTTCCCGAGTCGATTACCCAGCCGATTCGCCTTCATGTACCAGCCAAACGTTACCTTTGCTCTTTAGATAAAGAATACTGGTCGTCGCTTTCGAATGCCTCAAAAAAGAGTCTCGAGCGACAAGGCGGGCCGATGGAAAAATCTGAGATCATTGAATTCGAGCAACAGACGGGCTACGAGGATGCAGTGCGAATACGCCGGTATGATGACCGCGCCAAAGTTGCCAACCGAGAGGTACCGCCTTTATCGGAATACTCCGACCTTATTAGAAACTTGCTGCGCAATCCGGATTAAGTGCTTGGATCGACGACGTTCCCGCGAGCGACGTAGCATATGTAAAAATCGAAGTTGGATCAGATGAGAGATAACCTCATCAGTTCCAGAAGTTTCGTGTAACTAAGGATGGCCTGTTAGCTAAAGGTGGAAATACGGAGCTCTTCAGTGTTGATGTCCTTCAAGCCGATAATTGACGATAGGCACAGCCAGACGACTCCAAATTTCTTAAACAACTTCGCTAGCGGTAGAATTATCATCAGTCTCACCAGATACCCATTCGGTTTCATTTCATAACTGGGTATCAAATTGGGTATCTAGCGCGA
>RGHP01000034.1 GCA_010024125.1 Gammaproteobacteria bacterium
GATTGAACATGCAATTAACGGTAAGGTATTCGTGTTAACAATTCACGTCAAGGAGGGGAATGTGATGCTTTTAGGCATCATCGATGATAAACGCAAACTCATTCCTGCTCTTTTGATTGTCTACATTCTTGCGTGGGAATTGTCTGTAAGAATCATCTTCCCTCTAGAGGCAAATCTCGGTTGGGAGATTTCGCAACATGCAAGCATTCTGTTTCTCCCCGCAGGAATCATCTTCCTTTCATTTTATTTATTACGGTGGTGGTTCATCCCTATCGTTCTCATAGGTCGTACCTATGCATCATTTGACAACTTTGGTGATGTACTCACCCCATCGATTCTTATTGAGAATCTGTTTATCTGCCTTGTCTATCCTCTGTGGTTACACCTTTTGAATTCTGCGAATTGGGATGTATTTGGTGATAAAGACCAGAACTCACTCACACTAACTGGTGCGATGATTTTTCAAGCAATGGTGACGTTTACAATGTCTTTTGGATCGACTATCCAACAGATCACCTTCAATACAATTTCTTGGAATGAATCTACTAAGTACATTGTGCACTTCATCATCGGTGACGTTTTAGGCACAGGGGTCGTTATTTTCTTGTTCTACAAGTTCATGCAACTTGCTGTAGCAATGCGTCAACAAAATAACGGATAAAAAAATCCCACTCAAAGAGTGGGATATTAGGGACAGAACCGAGGATGGACTCCATCATTTTTCATCGAACATGAAACTCAACTGATCAGAATCCGAATTGCGAACCAAGTGTTCCAATCAAGATTCCTAGACCATTGACTGCAATTACAAGTGCAACTTTCACTGAGAGAGACTGCGACTTGTAATCATCAATCGGAATGTCATCAAACTCAGACTTAAACACCGATATCGGCATCTGAGACACTCCAATACTGTAGTCACTACCACCAGATCTAACCGTTCTCATGACAAAAAACATAGATACGACCACTGCCGCACTCACTAAGGCAGTAATGACTAAATTGGGGATCAGCACTCCTTGCAACAACCCCACTACTAAAGATGTTCCGTAAATGATCATCTCTTGAGAGTACTCTTGTTTTATCGGTGAACGCAAGTTTAAGGGGAATTCTCTCGCTAAATACCTTCAATGGTAGAAAAAGTATCGGTAAGGTTCCCTGTTATCAACGCACCAAGAGAAGAAGACAGATTAGTTGAACACCTATCAGAATGATGGACCCGCTGTCATACGCTGGTGGTTTCGAGAGTGACATGAGTAACCGACACAATCTGGATCCAACCTCAATCCTTAGATCTAAAACTTTTCAGACAATTCCACCAATAAATTCAAATATTGTGGATGGATTGATCATGATCTACCCAGAATCTAAGGTGATAAACTTCGTAAAAGGAACCTATTCAACGGTCACTGATTTAGCCAAGTTTCTTGGCTGGTCTACGTCGGTGCCACGAAGTACCGCGACATGATAAGACAATAATTGTAACGGCAACGTAAACACAATCGGCGCAACGAGGGGGTCCGTGGCAGGTATCACGCACTGGGTAATCTCATCGTTAGCTTCACTTGCAACAGCAAAATCAGCAAATACGATCAATTGACCTCCACGCGCTTTAACCTCAGAAAGATTGGAGCGAAGTTTTTCAACTAACTCATCATTTGGCGCGACCGCAACCACCGGCATGGTTTCATCAACAAGCGCTAATGGCCCATGTTTTAACTCCCCTGCGGGATACGCTTCTGCATGAATGTATGACAGTTCTTTAAGCTTCAGAGCACCTTCCATTGCAATCGGGTTCATCGTTGCACGGCCTAAAAATAGCGTGTGCTGCTTATCGATGAACTGTTCGGACATGCGCTTGATTTGAGGCTCAATAGCGAGAGCAGCGCTAAGGAGCGAAGGTAGCTGTTGCAACGTGGTGACAAATTCACCCTCATCAAATTCCCCTGAGTCATGGGTCTTAGCCATCAGTCCTGATAGAAGCAACAAAACCGTAAGCTGCGTGGTAAATGCTTTGGTACTCGCAACCCCAATTTCCGGACCTGCTTCTGTGAGTAACGCGAGATCAGTTTCGCGAACAAGGCTCGAAGTTGCGACATTACAAATAGCGAGTGTCGCTAATACGTGGGTCCGATCGATGTGACGAAGTGCAGACAGGACGTCTGCAGTTTCACCGGATTGTGAAATTGCAATCCACAGGGTGTTCGGCAGTGTCACTACCTTCCGGTAACGATATTCGCTAGCTATCTCGACTTGGCATGGCACGCCGACAAGGTTCTCGATCCAATATTTAGCGACGAGGCCCGCATGATAGCTTGTTCCACAGGCAACGATTTGTACTGCCTGCGCTTGTGCCAACAGCTCATCACCATTTGGCCCCAATATTCCTTTGAGTATCCGATTCTTTCCGATCCGTCCCTGGAGGGTTGCAGATACAGCATCTGGTTGCTCATGGATCTCTTTGGCCATGAAATGACGATACTGACCCTTTGATGATTGTTCACTCGATGCAGTCGCACGCACAATTGGGCGACTGACTGGCTGATGGCTATCATCAAAGATCGCGAGTGTCTGTGAGGTGAGCTTGGCTGAGTCGCCTTCTTCCAGAAAGATGAATCGATCAGTCACATGAAGGAGTGCAAGCTGATCCGATCCAACAAAGTACTCACCATGCCCAACACCAATGACGAGGGGACTACCCTGGCGCGCAACCCACAACACGCCTGGTGATTGCTCGTCGATAATTGCCAGTGCAAATGCGCCATCTAGACGCATCAGAGTCGAAGCCACAATGGTATCGAAATCATCATGCGTGTGACTTAAATGATGAAGTAAATGGGCGATAGTCTCTGTATCGGTATCAGAATCAAATGCATATCCCGCATCAGAAAGTTCACGCTTCAATTCCTCATAGTTCTCGATAATACCGTTGTGTACCACTGCAAATCGGCCTGACTGATGCGGATGAGCATTGCGAACACTGGGTACACCGTGAGTCGCCCATCGGGTATGAGCGATACCTTGGATTGCCCGCGAATCGTTGAGGAGTGCCTCAAGTTCGGCAACCTTTCCTTGGGCGCGCGTCCGTTCTATGTGGCCGTCGACTAAGGTGGCTACACCAGCTGAGTCATAACCTCGATATTCAAGTCGTTTGAGGCCCTCGACCAGGATTGATTGAACCGGACGCTCCGCGATTGCTGCGACAATGCCACACATGCATTAATCCTTGGTTTTCTTAGGCCTTTGATAGGCTGCGATAGTAATTTGTTTACTTCTTGTAAGCGCTAAATTTTGCGGCTCAACATCTGTTGTGATGACAGATCCAGCCCCCGTTGTCACGCCATCTCCGAGAGTCACTGGGGCGATCAAGCTGGTATTTGAACCAATAAAGACATCATCACCAAGTGTCGTTTGATGCTTGTAGGCCCCATCATAGTTACACGTGATCGTGCCTGCACCGATATTTACGCGTTTGCCGACAACTGCATCACCAACATAGGATAAGTGATTAATCTTTGATCCCTCGCCGACTTTGGCATTTTTGGTTTCGCAGAAATTGCCAACATGAGTTGCGTCGGAAAGCTCTGTACCCGGTCTTAAACGAGTAAACGGCCCAACCTGCGCGTTTGTTCCAACTGATGCTGATTCAGCAACTGTATAGGGCTTAACCACCGTGTTGTCACCGATAACCACATTTGTCAGGTGCGAGCCGAATCCAACCGTCACATGGGAACCTATCGAAACCGGCGCATTCAACGTAACGTTAGGCTCGATAATGCTATCTGGCTGAATATGAATATCGGAGCCATTGAGATATACGGTATCAGGATCTACCAGTGTGACCCCGGCCATCATTAATGCTTGACGACGTTTCTTCTGGAGGAGCTGATTGAGTTCTGCTAGTTGCTGACGGTCATTGACGCCCATCGTTGCGGTGACGGCACCTTCAACCGCATGTACCTCTCGGCCTGAGGCAACACTATGATGAACACAATCTGTCAGATAGTACTCATTTTGTGCATTTCCGTTGGTTAACCTTGGTAGGAGATCTTGGAACAAAGACGTTGGCGCAGCATAGATGCCACTGTTGACCTCAGAAATCGCTCGCTCATTTTCCGAGGCATCCCGATGCTCCACTATCGAGATCACATTACCCGCGCCATCGCGGACGATCCGACCGTAACCCGCGGGATCGCTGACGACAGCCGTTAAGACAGCCAAATCGGACTCGCCTGCGGCAAGCAGCGGGGCAATGTCCTCTTCTGAAATTAAAGGGACATCGCCATACAATACGAGTGTTTGACCGCCAGAAGCCAAGCCATCCATCGCGATTTGAAGTGCATGACCGGTGCCGAGTTGGTCGTGTTGATGCACAACCTCAGCGCCCTGTGCTATGACGAAGGGGTCGACCTGATCAGATCCATGACCGGTAACAACGCGGATTCTTCCGCCACGTGTTTGAACTAACGATTTCGCAACCGATATCACATGTCCAAGAAGCGGCTCACCCGCAAGCTCGTGAAGGACTTTGGGAAGAGAGGAGTGCATCCGGCTGCCTTTACCGGCAGCCAAAATGACGATATTAAGCACGGCGTTGGCGCAACTGCTCAATTACGCGGAGACGCGCAACTGCTTCAGCCAATTCAACTGCAGCTCGTGAATATTCAAATTCAGACTGTTGTTCATTAAGAAGGCGCTTGGCTTCTTCTTGCGCGTGAAGCGCCGCCGCTTCATCCAAATTTTCTGCGCGCTCTGCTGTATCGGCCAGAATTGTGATTTGTGACGGGATTACCTCAAGGAATCCACCAGAGACGAAGAACAATTCATCTTCACCGTTTTCAAACACAAGACGGACAGGGCCTGGCTTTAACGAGGTGATCAAAGGGGCGTGTCCCGGTGTAATACCGAGATCACCCAAATCACCTGAAGCGATGACCATCTGAACCTCGCCCTCATAGAGAGCCTGCTCAGCTGATACAACCTTACACTTCATGGTATGTGCCATGAGAACCCCTTAGAGACTCTTCGCCTTCTCAACTGCTTCGTCGATACCGCCAACCATGTAGAACGCCTGTTCTGGAAGGTGGTCGTACTCACCATTCAGGATTCCTTGGAATCCACGAATCGTATCTTTCAACGAAACATACTTACCTGGAGAACCAGTGAATACCTCAGCAACGAAGAATGGCTGTGACAAGAAACGCTCCATCTTCCGTGCACGAGCAACTGTCATCTTGTCTTCTTCAGACAATTCATCCATACCAAGAATCGCGATGATGTCTTTCAGCTCTTTGTAGCGCTGAAGGATCGACTGTACATTACGTGCAACATCATAGTGTTCTTGACCAATGACCAGCGGATCGAGCTGACGCGAAGTTGAATCCAAAGGGTCAACCGCAGGATAAATACCAAGAGCTGCAATATTACGACTTAATACGACTGTCGCATCCAAGTGCGCAAACGTTGTCGCGGGCGAAGGATCTGTCAAGTCATCGGCTGGTACGTATACCGCCTGGATCGATGTAATCGAACCGGTCTTCGTTGATGTGATTCGTTCCTGAAGTACACCCATCTCCTCAGCCAATGTAGGCTGATAACCTACCGCTGAAGGCATACGACCAAGAAGTGCAGACACCTCTGTACCCGCAAGGGTATAACGGTAAATGTTATCAACGAACAACAGTACGTCCCGGCCTTCGTCACGGAAGTACTCAGCCATCGTCAAACCGGTCAACGCAACACGGAGACGGTTTCCTGGTGGCTCGTTCATCTGGCCATATACGAGAGATACTTTGTCGAGTACGTTCGATTCAGTCATCTCATGGTAGAAGTCGTTACCTTCACGAGTACGCTCACCAACACCAGCGAACACTGAATAACCTGAGTGCTCGATCGCAATGTTACGAATCAGCTCCATCATGTTGACGGTCTTACCAACACCTGCACCACCGAATAAGCCGACCTTACCGCCTTTGGCGAATGGTGCGACCAGATCGATAACCTTGATACCTGTCTCAAGAAGCTCTGTCGACGCAGACTGCTCAGCGAACGTTGGCGCTGTGCGGTGAATCGGCATGCGTGCTTTTTCACCGATATCGCCCTTCTCATCAATTGGGTTACCCAATACATCCATGATTCGGCCGAGAGTTTCAGTACCAACCGGTACTGAGATAGCTGCGTTTGTATTGGTGACTTCCAAGCCACGTGACAAACCTTCTGTAGAACCCATGGCGATCGTGCGAACGATTCCATCACCGAGCTGTTGTTGTACCTCAAGGACAATCGGCTTCCCTTCGACGTTCAGCGCATCATAAACCTGAGGAACTGATTCACGCGGGAACTCGACGTCGATAACCGCGCCGATGATCTGGACAATCTTTCCGCTACTCATCGTTTTTCTCCTAAAACAATCCGTTATTACAGTGCCGCAGCACCGCCAACAATTTCTGAAATTTCTTGTGTAATCGCTGCTTGACGCGCTTTGTTGTAAACAAGCTCAAGATCGCTAATCAATTGACCCGCGTTATCTGTTGCAGCTTTCATGGCGACCATTCGTGCAGCCTGCTCACATGCCAAATTTTCAACCACTGATTGGTAAACCAATGATTCGACGTAGCGAACAAGCAAAGCATCCAATACTTCACGCGCATCGGGTTCGTAAATGTAATCCCAATGCGTTCCCATATTTGCAGACAGATCATCCTGCTGGTCTTTAGGAAGCGGCAACAATTGCTGAACTGTTGGCTTCTGCGTCATCGTGTTTACAAAATGGTTATAAACCACATATAAGCGATCGATCTTGCCCTCTTCATAGGCGTCCATCATCACTTTCACGCTACCGATTAGATCCGCGACTGTTGGTTGGTCTCCAACCTGTCCTGCTGTAGCAACAACGTTTCCACCGAAACTACGGAAGAAGCCGAGAGCTTTTGATCCAATCACTGCTAAATCAACTTCCACACCATTGCCATGATGTGCGCCGAGTTCAGCGACTACTTTTTTAAATAGGTTCGCGTTTAATCCACCGCAAAGTCCACGGTCTGTTGATACAACAATGTAACCTACGCGCTTTACCTCACGCTCATCCAGGTACAAGTGATTGTATTCTGGGTTTGCATAAGCCAAGTGGCCAATAACTTCCAAAATACGATCCGCGTATGGGCGAGTCGCACCCATACGCTCCTGGGCTTTACGCATCTTTGAGGCCGCAACCAGCTGCATCGCACTCGTAATCTTCTGAGTGTTTTTGATGCTACCGATCTGGGTGCGAATTTCCTTTCCGACTGCCATGTTGTGCCCCTTTCTTCTTACCCGGCCTTAGTAGGTCCGTGATGATTTGAAAGATTCGACACAAGCCTTGAGCTTCGCCGCGATGTCGTCATTGTAATTACCTGACTCATTAATTTCGTCACGCAGTGCCGCGTGCTCTGAATTAAAGTAATCAAGCAGTGCTGCTTCGAACGCAACAACTTTAGTCACATCAACATCATCCAAGAAACCTTCGTTCGCTACGAACAATACGAGGCCCATCTCTGCAACGGATTGCGGGCTGTACTGTTTCTGCTTCATCAACTCGGTAACACGCTGACCGTGCTCGAGCTGCTTACGCGTAGCGTCATCAAGATCCGATGCAAACTGAGCAAACGCCGCCAATTCGCGATACTGTGCAAGTGCTAGACGAATACCACCACCAAGCTTCTTAACAATCTTAGTTTGAGCCGCACCACCAACTCGAGATACCGAAATACCTGCGTTCATTGCAGGGCGAATACCAGAGTTAAAGAGGTTAGTCTCTAGGAAGATCTGACCGTCAGTAATCGAAATCACGTTCGTTGGTACGAATGCAGAAACGTCACCAGCTTGGGTTTCAATGATTGGAAGTGCAGTCAGTGACCCTGTCTTTCCTTTCACTTTGCCGCTAGTAAATTGCTCAACATAGTCAGCGTTTACACGCGCCGCACGCTCAAGGAGACGTGAGTGCAAATAGAACACGTCACCTGGGTAGGCTTCTCGTCCTGGTGGACGGCGTAACAGCAATGAAATTTGACGATAAGCAACCGCTTGCTTTGACAAATCATCATAGACGATCAAAGCATCTTCTCCGCGGTCACGGAAGTATTCACCCATTGTACAACCTGAGAATGGTGCCAAGAACTGCATTGCTGCAGGATCTGCAGCACCAGCCGCAACGATGATCGTGTGATCCATCGCGCCGTGTTCTTCAAGCTTGCGTACAACTGATGCGATCGATGATTGTTTCTGACCGATCGCAACATAGATACATTTTACGCCTGTACCTTTCTGATTGATGATCGCGTCAATTGCGACGGCAGTTTTACCTGTCTGGCGGTCACCGATGATCAACTCGCGCTGACCGCGGCCGATTGGAACCATCGCATCGATTGCTTTCAGACCTGTCTGAACAGGCTGATCAACGGATTGGCGTGCAATAACACCTGGTGCAACTTTTTCAATCGCGTCAGTGCCATCAGAGTCAACATCACCTTTACCGTCAATTGGATTTCCCAGTGCGTCGACAACGCGACCAAGAAGGCCGTTACCTACAGGAACTTCCAAAATTCGACCGGTACAACGGGCTGTTTGCCCTTCTGCCAGTTTCTGGTAGTCGCCGAGTACAACGGCACCAACAGAGTCACGCTCAAGGTTAAGTGCCATACCGTAGACACCGCCTTCAAATTCAATCATCTCACCGTACATGACGTCGGCAAGGCCGTAGATACGAACGATACCGTCTGAAACGGATACGATCGTTCCTTCATTCTTTGCTGATACAGCGATATCTGCTTTCGCAATACGCTGTTTGATCAGTTCGCTGATCTCAGAAGGATTCAATTGATCCATGAAACTTTCCTTTCAAATTCTCTTTGCTTAAGCGGTCAGGGATTCGGCTATTTTTGAAAGCCGTCCACGAACCGTTGCGTCAATTACAGTGTCACTCGATCTAATTTCGAAACCGCCAATCAACGATTGATCCACGGCAGTCTCAACACGAATCGATTTGCCCGCATATCGCGCTTTCAACTTAGATTCCAGAAGTTGAATCTCATCAGCAGCTAGCGGAAACGCACTAGTAATCGTCACTTCCAAAGCTTGTTGGCCTTGGGCCACAAGAGTTTCAAATTCTGTCGAAATTGCAGGCAAGGCTAAAAGACGCCCGTAATACGCCAGGGCCTCCATCAATGCGTCTGCACCGTCTACGCTCACATCTTTTGTCAAGTCACCAAGAATCGTGCATTTTGCGTCGCCTTTAACGGCTGGATTCTTAAGTACTTGGACCATTGCTTCATCAGCAGTGATCACAGCGGCTTTCTGCAAAAACGCGCTCCAAGCCTGTTCAGCCTTGGC
Organism: Gammaproteobacteria bacterium; assembly: GCA_010024125.1. Classification (GTDB taxonomy): domain Bacteria; phylum Pseudomonadota; class Gammaproteobacteria; order Pseudomonadales; family Litorivicinaceae; genus HIMB30. Next base: position 9,367 of record RGHP01000034.1, read on the forward strand.
TGCTACGGCATGAGCAAATATTGCCTTCGCGTAAGGTCGGGCGATCGTGGTGAGTTCTGCCATCGGTCGCCTCCTTAAAGCTCGTCAGCCAACTCGGCTAACAACTTCTTATGCGCAGCCTGATCGACAGTCGCTCCTAACACGCGCTCTGCACCGACAACTGCCAGCTTTGCAACATCAGCACGCAATGCTTCGCGGGCCTGAGCTGCATCTTGAGCGATTTGAGCTTGAGCGGATGCCATGATTTTTTCAGCTTCTGCTCGCGCCTTATCCTGTGCTTCTTCAACGATCTGTGACGATCTCTTGTTCGCCTGCTCTAACAGCTCAGTCACTTGTGTACGCGCTTGTTTCAGTTCGTCTTCGATCTGAGACTTCGCGTTTTCAAGGTCACGAGCCGCTTTGTCAGCAGCATCAAGGCCTTCTGCGATCTTTTTCTGGCGCTCAGCCAGGGCCCCAGAAATTGGCGGCCAGACATACTTCATACAGAAGATGACAAAGATCGTAAATGCGATGAGCTGCCCAATAAGGGTCAGGTTTAAATTCACAATTACACCTCGCGGTCGGTTAAATCATCCAAAGGATCGAGACTTTAAACCTGTGCCACGAACGGATTCGCAAACGTGAAGAACAGTGCAATACCAACACCGATCATTGTTACCGCGTCAAGAAGACCCGCAACGATGAACATCTTCACCTGCAACATTGGGACCATTTCTGGCTGACGCGCAGCGCCTTCCAAGAATTTGCCACCCAAGATACCAAATCCAATTGCGGTACCAAGTGCGCCCATACCGATTAGCAGTGCTACGGCAATCGCGGTCATTCCAACTACAGTTTCCATATTTCCTCCAATTAAAGGACGTTAAAATTAAATCGTTATATTAGTGATGCTCGTGAGCCATCGAGAGATAAACAATCGTCAGCATCATGAAAATGAATGCTTGAAGCACAATCACGAGAATGTGGAAGATCGCCCAAGGAACGGACAAGAACCACTGCAAGTAAAATGGCAACAATGCAATCAAGATGAAAATCAGCTCGCCGGCGTACAGGTTACCGAACAGTCGAAGAGCCAATGAAATTGGTTTTGCGATCAGGCCGACGCCTTCAAGCAAGAAGTTAAATGGGATCATCCATTTACCAAAAGGCTGTAGCGTCAACTCACCAACAAATCCGCCCACACCTTTGATCTTTATAGAATAGAAAATAATCAGTAAAAACACGCCGATTGACATACCAAGCGTCGCATTAACATCCGTGGTTGGCACGATCTTCATGTAGTCAACGCCTGCGACCATGAACAGATAAGGAACCAAATCGACTGGAACCAAATCCATCAAGTTCATCAAAAAGATCCAGCAACAAATAGTTAATGCCAGCGGTGCGATCAAATTGCTCTTGCCATGGAAAGTTTCTTTAACCGATTTATCGACGAACTCAACCATCAATTCGACGAAATTGAGAACTCCTGTTGGAACACCAGCATGAGCAGCTTTCGCGCCCACTCGGAATAGCCAACAGAACACTATTCCTAGACCGATAGACCAGGCCATTGTGTCAACGTGGATAGCCATGAATCCCATTTCTGCGGCTTCAGTCGCACCATGTGCAAACGACCAGCCGTTTTCAGGATGATAGCCATACGTGAGATTCGTCAGGTGATGCTGAATGTACTCAGACGGTGTTGGGTTTTGAAGCGCCATTACTGTTTCCAATTAATGTGTTCGTGTCCCACCCAAAATCAGGGGGAGACTCAATTGTCCAACCAGGACCGTTATCACGAACCCGGCGAGTACCGCAGCCGTTTCTAGTAGGTCTGAATTTAACCAAACCAAAGCAAACAAAGCTGCGGTCATACTTAGTTTAAGCCCTTCACCTACAAACAGGTTTTTGGCTATTGCACGCGAGTTGCGTGCTCCGCGTTGCTTGAACACCCAAAACCCGAAAAGACTTTGCGGAATAATTGCAACACTTCCACCCACCATCACACTTAGCGCATGTAATGGGCTAAAAATTACGTATCCGATGACTGAGACACCCACCGTTATGGCGGCTTGAATCAAAAAAACAATAACCGCCGGATGATTCATCGGGTTAACAGCCATCCATTAGTCGCGGGAGTATATGCAGTCCAATGTGTCGGATCAATGACAATCATAAAAACTAAGGCGAAGGTCGTGTGTTTTATTCTTTCGCTTTGAGGCGTGCAACGATTCCATCCAATATGTCAAGCGAGCCATACTCAATGACTATATGGCCTTTTCCGCCGCTTTTAGCTTTGATTTGAACCGAGGCGCCGAGACGATCGGATAGCTTAGCCTCCAACCGACTCACATCCGGATCTTTATCCTCAGATTTTGAGGGTGACGTATCGTCAGCCAACAACCGCTTTACCAGTGTTTCTGTCTGCCTAACCGACAACTGAGACTTCAAAACATCCTCGGCCGTTTTCTGCTGCATATTTTCCGGTAAAGGTAATAATGCGCGTGCATGGCCCATTTCTAAACGGCCATCTTCCAACATTGTTTGTACGCCCTGAGCGAGATTCAACAAACGAAGCAGATTTGCGACATTTGATCGACTCGACGAGATCATCGTGGCAAGCGCTGTTTGGTCCATCGAAAATTGATCGCGCATTCGGGCGAGCGCTCGCGCCTGCTCAATGGCGGTCAGTTGCTCTCGTTGGATATTTTCAATCAGCGCAAGAGCGGCAACTTGTTGATCATCAAGATCGCGTACGATTGCTGGAATTTCTGTAATTCCCGCCCGCTGACTCGCTCTCCACCGGCGTTCACCGGCGATTAATTCGTAACCTCGAACCGTTTGACGTACAACAACCGGTTGCATGACCCCGTGTTGCCGAATCGAATCCGATAATTCATCGAGTTCAAGTTCACTGAAACGAGTTCTGGGCTGAAA
>RGHP01000331.1 GCA_010024125.1 Gammaproteobacteria bacterium
CGCACTGAAGTAGAGCGTATCACCGACGAGTATCTCCATGTATTGTCCGGGGTTGCTGCCGCCCCCGCTGTTGATATCAGCCACCTGCCACGTTGAGGCGTTTGAGGTATCATGAGCCCACAGTTCGTGGCCGCTGCTTCCATCATTCGCACTGAAGTAGAGCGTATCACCGACGAGTATCTCCATGTAATATCCGGGGTTGCTGTCGCTTGATCCGCTGTTGATATTAGCCACGTTCTCACACCCACAGTCTGTAAGGTAAGGCAGGTCAAGGTATGGCTGCTCAAAGCAGTTGCCGTTGGAGTCGGACATTCTTGCACCGAGCAGTCTTATGAACCCCATAGGAAGCTTTGCTCTGCCATCAACGATATCAAGTGTACATGCACGTTTTGCGTAGGTGGTGTCATCACCGATATGGCGCATTGCCTCGTCTGCCTTTCTGAGCAGGAAACCATCGAACTCAGTGGTATCCTCGTCGAGGTCCATGTTATATGAAAGCTCGATGTCATTAACCTGAGTAACACGGTATTGACGAAGGCTACCCATAATGTGCTCATGGGTTGAGAGAAGGTATTCGTCGGTCTTAGAGTTTAGACAGATAACAGATGAATATCCTGCTGAGTAATCAAAGAATTTGTCTGAGTTAAGGAGGATGAGGATCTTTTTACCGTGGTAATCGATCTCGCCGAGGACAGATGGATTGTTGTAGCAAACGGAGTAAGAAACGACATTGTTAGCTGAGTAACCCATAGGAAAATCCTTTTTATTTATTATCTTTGATTATTAACAAGGTTATTATATTATGAGGGAATCTTAATTACAACCTCGAAAACCATCCTAACCTGCGCTGTTGATGAGATAGGCGAAGCGATCGATCCCCATCTCGGCGATATTTGCGTAGGTTGGAAGGATGTGAACGACGATCCGATCTCGGCCATCAAAATCAACCCAATAGAAAATTCTGAACTCAACATCAGCTGGGAGAACGTCGAGAACATCGCCGAGGGTGCTCCAACAGCTCATGTCGCAGATGAGGGGATCGTTGGATCCGCCGTTTTCCCAGTAATCAAACTGGAGCATTGGATTATCGGTTGGGATATTGTTGGGATCCTCAGCATCGTTCAGAATGCAGTGCCAGGATTCGATGACGTTAGCTGCGAGGAGCGTACGAACAGCATCCATATCAGCTGAGAAACGATCAGGGCGATCAGAAGGAACGATGTTGTTGTTAGCTGCGAAATCATTGAAGGAAAAAACGTTCATAAAAATCATCCTTTATTTTTTAATTGGATTTTTTATTTATTATGGGATTATTTTATTTAATGATTATCAGGATTACAACCGCGAGATCTAATCCTAAGCAGTGATGACTGCGCGACCTTCTTCCTCCCAGTCATCAAAGAGGTCGCCGTCATCGATAGCAGCGTAAGTGCAGTCATCAGAAGCATAGAAGACAACCGTTGCTTC
>RGHP01000332.1 GCA_010024125.1 Gammaproteobacteria bacterium
AGCACTGTTAAGTCATGACCGTCCATTTCGATGCAGCAGAAATCCTTTCTATCCTGTTCGCCTAGCTTTCTGTCAAACGATCAATAAACAGAAGAGTCACGACACTGAGTAAATTTACTCAATCAACTGAGTAAATTGTAATTCACGAACAAAAAGTCCGGCAGAAACATTTCAAGTATCTGTTATCTATAACTTTAATTTTCAACTGAACACTAAGCGACTGAGCAAAAACAACTTAAGAAATCGTTTAGATATTTGGTGGAGTCATCCCACGTTTTGCATAAAACTCAGTAACAAACTGATCAAGCCGCCCCACCTCAATTGCACCTCTCAATCCCTCCATCACACGCTGATAGTGCCGGAGGTTATGAATCGTGTTGAGTGTTGCGCCCAAGATCTCACCGCATTTGTCGAGATGATGGAGATAGGCTCGGCTGTAGTTTTGACAGGTATAGCAATCGCAGGTCTCATCAATCGGCCCTTCATAGGTTCGATTCGCCGCATTCCGTAATTTCAATACGCCGGTATCGATGAATAAATGACTGTTCCGCGCATTTCGAGTTGGCATTACGCAGTCGAACATATCCACTCCGCGTCGCACGCCTTCAACAAGATCCTCGGGTTTGCCAACACCCATAACGTAGCGTGGCTGATTATCAGGGAGCAACGGCGCCGTGTGACGCATCACTTTGAACATCTCATCTTTTGGCTCACCCACTGACAAGCCACCAATGGCATAGCCATCAAAGCCCATATCAACCAGTGCTTCGAGACTTTGATCTCGCTGATCTAAAAACATCGAACCCTGGACGATTCCAAACAGAGCTGACGGCGAATCACCATGCGCGATGAGTGAGCGCTTGGCCCAACGAAGACTCAACTCCATCGATTTCTTCGAGTCCTCGTAAGAGACTGGGTATGGCGTACATTCATCAAAGATCATGACAATGTCAGACCCAAGTTGGCGCTGGACATCCATGGAGCGCTCAGGGTCTAACCAAACTTCCGACCCGTCGACCGGGCTTCTGAATTTCACACCGTCTTCAGTGATCTTTCGCATCTTTCCGAGACTGAACACCTGAAAACCACCGGAATCCGTCAAAATTGGCCGGTCCCAGTGAATCATCTGATGCAGTCCACCAAGCTTCGCTACTTGTTCGGCACCCGGGCGCAACATCAAATGGAACGTATTCCCTAAAAGAATCTCAGCGCCACTGTCTTTGACTTGATCTGTTGTGACGCCTTTCACCGTGCCATAGGTACCGACAGGCATAAACGCGGGTGTTTGGATCGTCCCACGTGGGAATGTAATTTCACCGCGACGCGCGAGCCCATCGGTCGCTTTCACTGTAAAACTCATATGGCATTCAGGACGCATGGCTAGCCTCTGGATCTCGCGTGATTAAACAGGCATCACCGTAACTAAAGAATCGATAGCGTTCACGAA
>RGHP01000333.1 GCA_010024125.1 Gammaproteobacteria bacterium
TGTTCGATTTCATCATCAAAAAGCTCGACCCGCACGCCTTCGCGATCAGATTCTGCGGGAAAAATATCGATGACATCTCCACGAACACGGTATGTACCCCGTCCGAAATCCATGTCGTTGCGCTTGTATTGAAGTTCAGCTAACCGTCTTAGGATCTGACGCTGGTCGATCGTCATCCCACGCGTAAGATGCAGCACCATTTCATGGTAAGCCTCGGGGTCACCGAGACCATAAATTGACGAAACAGTCGCCACGATGATGACATCATCACGTTCGAGAAGCGCCTTGGTTGCCGATAATCGCATCTGCTCAATGTGATCATTAATCGATGCATCTTTCTCGATGAAAGTATCACTCGCTGGCACATAGGCTTCAGGTTGGTAGTAATCGTAATACGACACGAAATACTCAACCGCATTGTGAGGAAAAAACTCTTTGAACTCCCCATACAATTGCGCAGCCAGTGTTTTGTTGTGCGCCATCACAATTGTTGGACGCTTAATCGACTCAATGACCTTAGCCACAGTGAAGGTCTTACCGGAACCCGTGACACCCAGAAGGGTTTGATGAGCGAGACCGGCCTGAACACCTTCCACAAGGGTTTTTATCGCAGTCGGTTGATCGCCAGCCGGCTCATAATCGGAAACAACTTGGAAGGGATAGGAAACGTCGTGAGTCATTACGATATTGTACTCATCGCGATTTGAATCGCGATCAATGCCACCACCCAACTCGATAAAATCCGAATCCCAATTGGCGCTTGCTTTGGAAACCACTGGGTAATCTGTTTAAACAAGCCTCCAAAGAAGCTCGCGCTTAACAACATCGAGATCGCTGCGATTGACCGAATCAAGCCATCGTCTGCCAAATCAGCGTGCACTGAAAACACCATCGACATCGATATTGCACTGAAAATAAAAATCACCAGCGCTGACAATTTTGCATTACTTTCTCGACCAACACAGATCCAAGCAGCGACTGCCAAGCCAAGTATCAGTGCAGGTAAGGAGACATCAAACACGATCGGACTCAAAAGCGATGAGACAACAATGCCGGTCAAGGCAGCGATAAAGAAAAGAGGAACAGTTTTCAGATTCTGCACGATCCACAATCCGAACACGAGCCAAAACACCCAAGCCAGACTGAGCTCGGATGGCAACATCAAACCCGCATCGATACGCTCGATGACCGTTGGATCGGTACCGAGCGCGTGCGCCCATGTGTTCTGAGATAGGACGCAGAGTACGAGTGCGAGGAGTGACTTAACCAACAAGGTAAGTCAAACCAATCACCGAAATCACGCCACCACAACCGCGAACCAAAAGTTCACCACGCGGTAGGCGCGTCGCAAAACCGATCGCGATGCCCGCAAGGTGCAACAAACCAGTTCCAATCACAAATCCGGCGCCATAGGTAATGGCACTGATTTGGCCTGGCATC
>RGHP01000334.1 GCA_010024125.1 Gammaproteobacteria bacterium
GTAAATGTGTATATCAAGGTCTTTAAACGTTCCACCATGAATTCAAAGGGTGGATCGTCATACAAAATAGCGCCGGTTGGGCAGACAGACGCACAACCGCCACAGCCACCGCACATATCTGGATCGACGTAGACGCCGTCTCCATTGGGCCGAATCGCTTTAGCACCGCAAGTGTCTACACAACGTGTACAACCTATTTTTTGCGACCGCGAATGGGCGCAAATTGACCCTTCGTATCTCACATACAGCGGTTTCTCAAAAGTGCCGACCAAGGCCTTTGCTTGTGCCCCCAGGAGTGTCAGCTTCAGTGCATCCGCATTTGGCGCTCTTAAGTATCCATCACGCGTTGCCTCTGCGGCGAGGAGTGATTGTTCCGAGACAAGGTCAATCACGATGTCGCAGTTTGACGAAGCGGTCTCTTTTGGTGGTGTGAATTGAGTTGCTCCGCGGCCTGTCGCGATTAATGTCGCAAATTGAGTGAACGTGACATCGAATGCTCCGAGCCCACCTGACACAGATTGGATTTGACCAATCGCCAAATCATAATTGTGCGACGGGCTCACATTTTCAGGTTGTTTCTCTAAAACGCATGTCACTGCCAGCTCTTCGCCGAGCGTTTCGGCGAACGACAGAACACTTGCGTCTTTCGCGATAATCAAACACGTACCTGATGAAGTGACTTCGCGTGCTTTTGTGCCAGGCCTTTCCAGTATTGCATCGGCTAAAAGTGCTAATTGCTTGGCTTCGACAATGGATTCTTTCGCATCCTGAGTTGTCCAGCCTGCTCGATCTCGGAGATCAATCAGATCAAGTGATGCCTTCAGCGCATTCTCTGCGTGGAGCTCTTCGGCCAGCTGTTCAAAAATCTGGGATTGCTGTTCGCAAGCGAAAACAACCTGATCACGCTGTGTTAGTGCGGCAACAGCAACGTCAAGGTCATTCCCGCAAAGCTGATCGGTAAGGATAACATCGTCAAATCCTTGGCTTTTAAATGCTTCAGGGTCGTATTTGAGGCTGTTGTCGCAGCTGCAAAGGATCAGGGTTTTACTACTTTTCATATTTGTGGGGCTATTTTTTTCATTTGTTGTCACCATAGACTACCCTCATTAAGGGCGAAAACGACAAAAAGAAGACCTCAAGGCGAAAAATCTGTGAGTGACCCAAAACAACCTGTTGATCAATCTGATCTATTTGCGGCCCGAATGATTACCATGCCGGTTGGGATCATCGTGAGCAAATATCCAGGCGTTACACGCTGGGCATCTGAAATCTGGAAACCATCGGGTTTAATTCCAGGGGCTGATATTGCCCGTTGGGTTGAACTGCGATCGGAAGGCGACGTAACGCAATACCACGCGCGGACATTACCGCTGACGCTTCATCGGGCGGAAGTCGAGGCTTATCGTGTGGCGTTATCGATGGATGTGCCGTCGGCATTT
>RGHP01000335.1 GCA_010024125.1 Gammaproteobacteria bacterium
ATATTTGGCACACGGACGAGACCTTCCGAGAGTGCCCACCGATGGGTACCGCGCTGTGCTCAAAAATTATCCCCGAGCACGGCGGTGACACCGCGTTCTGCTCGATGAGCGCCGTCTGGGAGGGCTTATCTGACCGCTGGCAAAGCTTCCTGTCAGGCCTCGAGGCGGTCCACGACTTCAAGCCGTTCCGGGGCCTGTTCGACGACTCGACGGAAGGCAAGGCCAAGCTCCGCTACTACGAAGATCTGTACCCACCAGTGACACACCCCGTGGTCCGTGTGCACCCCATCACGAAAAAGAAGGCGATCTTCGTGAACCCCCAGTTCACGCTGAGGATCAAGGACATGGCCGACGACGAGAGCGACATGATCTTGAAGATGCTGTACGGCAAAACCCTGAGACACGAGTACCAGTACAGGCACCGGTGGGAACCAAACATGGTCATTATCTGGGACAACCGCCACGTCCAGCACTCGGCTCTCCACGACTACTACCCGTCTCGACGTCTGATGGAGCGTGTCACGATCGCTGGTGACAGACCGATCGCGGACGCGCCCCCACCGTCCCGCGACTCGCTGAGGAAATACCTCATGCCCCCGCTGTCCGACTTCAAGGGCCGCGCCAAGCGGCTCCACGACGACTAGCTGGCATGACGATCGACACCAGCGAACTGAAGACGCGTGTCCTGATCGTCGGCGCCGGGCCCGCCGGGCTGTTTCTGTCTCACCTGTTGCACATCCACGGCATAGAGAACCTGGTCGTCGAGCAACAGTCGCGAGACTACTGCGAGAAGCGTCAGCGCGCCGGGATACTGGAGCAAGGCACCTTTGATGTCCTGAACATGGCCGGCGTCGGCACACGCCTGACCGCCCAAGCCATCCCGCACGAGGGGATCGACATCGCCTCCGGTGGGACACTCCACAACATCAACGTCGAAGACCTCACCGGCGGCAGGAAGGTCTACGCCTATGCCCAGACCGAGATCGTTAAGGACCTGTTCAACCACCACGAGACCAACGGCACGCTCCCACTAACAGGGTACGAGGTCGTCAGGGTCGACGAACCCGACGGGGCCAGCGTCTTAGTCACTGTCAAGGACGACCAAGACAATGAGAAAAGCATCAGGAGTGAGTTCGTCGCGTTCTGTGACGGATTCAGGGGCGCCGGACGGAGGCACTTTGAAGCCGCCGGGGTCGACAGCTGGTCCTACGAGTTCCCGTCGTCTTGGCTGGGAATCCTGGCCGAGGCCCCGCCAATGAACGAGGTCGTGATCTACGCGAGACACGACGACGGGTTCGCGCTCCAGTCAATGCGTTCGAACACGGTCAGCCGCCTCTACCTCGAGATAGGAAACGACGAGCAACTCAACGACTGGCAAGACGAGAGGATCTGGGACGAGCTGGACAAGCG
>RGHP01000336.1 GCA_010024125.1 Gammaproteobacteria bacterium
GATCAGCTTTGGGCGAGCAGAGGTGGAGGAGATTGATACTCTGAATATCCTGCACGCGACCATGCTCGCGATGGAGCGAGCGGTTGAGGGGCTTGGTGACTTTGATGCACCGATTCAAATTGATGGCAATCGGGTGCCTGATGGACTCAAGGGACGTGCGCACGCGGTGATTGGTGGTGATGGGTTGGTTGCTGCGATTTCAGCGGCCTCGATTCTTGCTAAAGTGGCGCGTGATGAAGAGATGGCCGCGCTGTCTGAGATCTATCCAGGGTATGGCTTGGAAGGACATGCGGGCTATCCTACCAAGGCACATATCGAAGCGTTGGAGACGCTTGGAGTGACACCGATTCATCGACGTTCATTTGGACCAGTCAAACGGATATTGGAGAAGGCATGACTCAGTTTGTCCACTTACGGACGCATTCTGAATACTCGCTAGTTGATGGTCTCTTTCGGGTAAAAGAGCTCGTTGGTCAGGTTGCGCAGTATGGGATGCCGGCTGTTGCCTTAACTGATGAATCCAATCTTTTCGCACTGGTGAAGTTCTATCGCGCCTGTCTGTCACAAGGTGTGCAGCCCATTATTGGCGCAGATTGTTGGGTCAAAGGTTCGGATGGCTTTGGTCGGCTAACCTTCATCGCGATGAACCAAGAGGGATATAAAAACCTCTTGGAATTACTGTCGCTTGGATGGCTGAAGGGGCAGGATGGTGACTATGCCTTACTTGAGTGGGAGTGGGTCGTTGAGCATGCTGCTGGACTGATTTGTTTGACTAATGTCGCTTGTTTCAGAGAAGCTGACGATTTTGAGGCGCATGAGACGCGGGTCTGTATTCACGACAGTGTGACGCTCGATGATCAACGGCGCGTGCATCGCCATACCCCTGAGCAGTGGTTAAAACCCCAAGAGGCGATGGTTGAGTTGTTTTCTGATTTGCCAGATGCAGTTGCCAATACGGTGCAAATTGCCAAGCGCTGTGGCGTTGAGCTTACTCTTGGTACCTACTTCTTGCCTGAGTATCCAGTCCCAGAGGGGATGACGCTCGATGAGTTTTTCAGACAATTTTCCCATGATGGATTGAGTGATCGCTTAAAAGCCGCTGAATCTCATGGACAAACGCTGGATGAGGCAGCCTACCGTGAACGACTCGATTTTGAAGTCGACGTCATTCTACAAATGGGTTTCCCGGGTTACTTCTTAATCGTTGCTGACTTTATTAATTGGGCTAAAAATAACGAGGTACCTGTGGGTCCTGGTCGAGGATCAGGTGCAGGATCGTTAGTAGCATTCAGTTTAGGTATTACTGATCTTGATCCTATTCGTTACCAACTTCTCTTTGAGCGTTTCTTAAATCCTGATCGCGTCTCGATGCCGGACTTTGATATCGACTTTTGCCAAGAAGGACGAGAT
>RGHP01000337.1 GCA_010024125.1 Gammaproteobacteria bacterium
CATCGATGCTGAAACAAACGCATTAACAGTGGATGTTGATGATTCAGAACTCGCTCGTCGAAAAGCATCGTGGACTATGGAAAAGGAAACACCAACCCGCGGCGTTCTTGCAAAGTATGCGCGTTTGGTGTCTTCAGCCAGCCTCGGAGCCGTAACTGACGGAGACTAATTTGAGTTAAGTCCGGTCCCAGATCTCGTAACTGTGGGCCGGTGAAGCATCATCGCCGGCATGATCGTCGACTGATGTTCGCGTGAACTTTTCTTGATCAGGTGCTTCAAAAAATGCGTCCCCGTCTGGTGACGCATGCACCTGGGTCACATACATCCGATCCACTTGGTCAATCGCTTCGCGATACAAGGTGGCTCCACCAATAATCATCACCTCATCTGCGCCATCAAGATCTGCTTGAGCTGTCGCGAGCTTTAATGCATCCGCCAAACTACCGACAACTCGAACCCCTGGTGCTGACCAATCCGCACTGCGAGTGATCACAACATTCGTTCGCCCAGGAAGAGGGCGTCCAATCGATTCGAAGGTTTTTCGACCCATCACAACTGGCTTACCCATCGTAACTTGCTTGAAATACTTCAAATCGCACGGCAAATGCCAGGGAAGTTGGTTGTCGATCCCAATAACACCGTTATCGGCACGTGCAACAATCAGAGACGTTTTCATCAGATAGCCACCGGCGCTTTGATGTGAGGATGTGGATCGTACCCATCAATCACAATATCAGACTCGCGATAATCCAATATCGAATCGGGTGTGCGCGCCAACGTTAGCGTAGGAAGAGGCCTTGGTTCGCGAGATAGCTGCTCACGCGCTTGTTCGACATGATTCTGGTACAAATGCACATCGCCACCTGTCCAAATAAAATCACCCACACCTAAGCCACATTGATCAGCGACTAAATGGGTCAATAGCGCGTAACTTGCGATGTTAAATGGGACCCCAAGAAACACATCAGCAGAGCGCTGGTACAACTGACATGACAATTGATTATCAGCGACATAAAACTGAAAAAGGGTATGACAAGGAGCGAGCGCCATCCGGCCTGCGCGTACATTGTCTTGTGGTGATTGGGTTTCATCCGGCAACAACGATGGATTCCATGCAGAAATCAGGAGACGCCTCGAGTTTGGACGAACCTTGATCGATTCAACCACCTCAGTTAGCTGATCAATCGAGCCGCCGTCAGGCGTCGGCCAAGAGCGCCATTGTGCACCATATAATGGTCCTAAATCGCCATCCTCTGTTGCCCATTCATCCCAAATCGACACGCCATTGTCACGCAAGCTGGTTGATTCATTAGGGGCATCACAAAGATCGCCTATATTGCCACAGACAGACGTGCCAAGACTTCCTGCGCCAGGTGGGTCACCTACAGGGGTTGATCT
>RGHP01000338.1 GCA_010024125.1 Gammaproteobacteria bacterium
TTGCAAGATAAACTCGACGCAATTGATGTGAGAGCACCGGTCGTTCCAGTGATCCAGAATGTCAGTATTCAGCCAGAGTCTGATGTGTCATTGATTCGAGCGCAGCTCATCAAACAAACATTTTCACCCGTGCGCTGGACGCAGACAGTTCGGAGCTTCGAAGAGTTGGGTGTTCAGGCGGCAGCAGAATTTGGCCCAGGTGCTGTCCTCTGTGGTCTGGCAAAGCGAATTCAAACAGATACTCAGCATTTCCCTCTGGGAACGCATGAGCTATTCACCAAAGCATTACAGGAAATCAACGGATGACAGTTGCACTCGTCACAGGCGCAAGCCGTGGAATTGGACAGGCAATCTCTGAGCGTTTGGTCAAACAAGGCTTTTATGTGATTGGAACAGCAACCTCTGAAGGGGGTGCGCAGGCTATCTCAGATCGCTTGGGATCCAATGGAGAAGGTCGTGTTTTGAATGTGACTGATGCAGCCATGGTGAATGAGTTGGCAAAGTCATTGGCCGAGGCTGACAAAAGTCCATTGGTCTTAGTCAACAATGCCGGAATTACCAAAGATACGTTGATGCTCCGCATGAAGCCTGAAGATTGGCAGGCCGTCATCGATACAAACCTGACATCAATTTATACCGTGGTGTCGGCGTTTATTAAGCCAATGACCAAAGCACGTACAGGGCGTATCATCAACATCAGTTCCGTTGTGGGTTCGATGGGCAATGCTGGGCAGGTCAATTATGCTGCCGCCAAAGCTGGCCTCGAAGGCATGACTCGTGCGATGGCGCGCGAATTTGGAAGTCGCGCGATCACAGTGAATGCTGTTGCGCCTGGCTTCATTGAAACAGACATGACACATGTGCTTCCTGAAGCTCAGAAAGAAGCACTGTTGTCACAGGTTCCGTTGGGTCGTTTAGGCTCAGCAGAAGAGGTTGCTGGAACCGTTGCTTTCCTCGCTAGTGAAGAGGCAAGTTACGTGACTGGCACTACGTTACACGTCAACGGCGGCATGTATATGGCCTAAGTCTGATGTTCTGGTGCTTGTAATATTTCGAACATCAGTAATAATGACGCCACGTCGTACAGTGGCAGCAACATCATTAGGAGTATTCTGAACGATGAGTAATATCGAAGAACGCGTCAAGAAAATTGTTTGTGAACAACTTGGCGTCAAGGAAGAAGAAGTCACCACCGAATCTTCGTTTGTTAATGACCTGGGTGCTGATTCACTGGATACAGTTGAGTTGGTAATGGCTTTGGAAGAGGAATTCGAAACTGAGATTCCTGATGAAGAGGCTGAAAAAATCACCACGGTTCAGCAAGCAATTGCATACATCGAAGCAAATCTGTAATTCGGATTGTCATTGACGTATGAATA
>RGHP01000339.1 GCA_010024125.1 Gammaproteobacteria bacterium
GTAACGTAGGGACCAGACCGCCGCCTTCTTTCGCGTTGTTGGCACTCTCAGGAGCTATTACGCCGCGTATCTCGCCTGACCCGAAACGCTCCTTCTTTTTGGTCGTTTGAACCGCGTGGCCATAGGCTATCCAGTCAACGACTGAGCCTCCGAGCCCTGGGATCACTCCGACTGCCACACCGATAAGGGAGCATCGGATTGAGAGCCATTTGTTAGCCCACCAGTCTTTGATACCGTCAAACCAACCAGCTCCGAGCCCTTCTCGTTGATTGATGGCTTCTCCTTTTCTAAGCAGAGCAACCACCTCTGGTATCGCAAAGATTCCGAGGCCGACGATGACCAGCTTTAGCCCGTCTAAGATATAAGGATAGTCATAGCTCGCCAATCGAGGCTGCCCATTGAATGGTCCCTCACCGATCATTGCGATCATCATCCCGAGCCCGGCAGCCGCCAAACCTTTGAGCGCGACTCGGCCGGCGAGAATACCAACCATTGAGATCCCAAAAACGGCAACCATCAGCAACTCAGGGGACTGGAACATCAGTACTATCGGTCTTGCCACTAGTACGAAGAAGGTCAGGAAAATCGCACCGACCAGCCCACCGAAAAGTGATGATGCGAATGCTGATGACAGGGCTCGTGCGGCCTGCCCTTGCTTTGCGAGTGGGAAACCATCTAGAACTGTCGCCTGCGAGGATGAGGATCCGGGTATGCCCATCAGGACGGATGCAAACGTATCAGACGTGGGGACGACCGCGACTAGGCCGATCATCAATGCCAGACCATAAACGGGCTCTAACCCAAACATGAAAGGCAGCATAAGGGAAAGGCCAGCGATGCCGCCAAGCCCTGGAAAAACTCCAACCGATAGGCCCAAAAGGACTCCTGTTGCAAGATATGCGAGAGCTGTTGGATCGAGTATCAGTACCCACGCATCACCAAGTGCCGTAACCGCGGTGTAGAGCATTTCCATAAAAATTATTGTCCTGGTGTAAACATAGAGGGGCGCCGGTTAGGCGCCCCCAATTGCGTATTATTGCTTTGGCTACTTGAGCTCTACGCCGAAACGTTTCTTCAGGTAGTCTTGCACCCAAGCGCGAGCCTCAGGAGAGATACTCAGAGCGTCTCGTAATGACTTGGCTGCTCCTGAGCCAGTGTAAACCGGATATTTGCCAAGACGTTTCGCAGAAATTTTCGCGAAATCAGGACGGCTTGCAACTTTCTTGAAAGCGTCTTGGAAAGTCACCACCACATCGCTCGGAGTCCCTGCTGGCAAGAATGCCGCCTTCTGCATTGGGAAGCCGGCGATAAAGAACGCTTTCCAGACGTCCCACTTAACACCCGATGTTTCACACCCTTTGGTTTTTTCGCAGACCTCT
>RGHP01000340.1 GCA_010024125.1 Gammaproteobacteria bacterium
GAATGCCCGAAAAGTCAGGCGCCTCTATCAAAACAAAGTGTTGGCTGGATTTGCTGGCGGAACAGCTGATGCGTTTACTCTATTTGAACGATTTGATGCAAAACTCGAAAAGCATCAAGGCAATTTAACGCGGGCAGCGGTTGAACTCGCCAA
The DNA here is from genome assembly GCA_010024125.1 of Gammaproteobacteria bacterium. Classification (GTDB taxonomy): domain Bacteria; phylum Pseudomonadota; class Gammaproteobacteria; order Pseudomonadales; family Litorivicinaceae; genus HIMB30. Next base: position 154 of record RGHP01000340.1, read on the forward strand.
GGATTGGCGACAGGACCGTATGCTGAGACGACTTGAGGCAATCCTCGCTGTTGCTGATACAGAAACTTCCCTGATCATCACTGGAAACGGAGATGTCATGGAGCCAGAAGATGGCATTATTGCCGTCGGATCTGGCGGCCCGTTTGCGCAGGCCGCAGCACTCGCGCTTCTGCGTAATACTGAACTCCCCGCACGAACGATTGTCGAAGAAGCGCTCAAAGCTGCAGGTGACATCTGCATCTACACCAATACCAATTTCACCATTGATGAACTGAATACGAATCATGACTGACCTTTCACCAAAAGATATTGTTGCCCAACTCGATCGCCATATCATTGGGCAAGCTGATGCCAAACGCGCTGTTGCGATTGCCCTCAGAAACCGCTGGCGCCGTACGCAATTGGCAGACGATCTTGCCAAAGAAGTGACCCCAAAAAATATTCTGATGATTGGCCCAACAGGTGTTGGTAAGACTGAAATTGCGCGCCGTCTTGCGCGATTAGCGGAAGCTCCTTTCATCAAAATCGAGGCAACTAAATTCACCGAAGTTGGCTATGTTGGCCGAGATGTCGAGTCGATTATTCGTGACCTGGTTGGCGTCGCGATTAAAGATGAGCGTGAACGACGCATGCTCGCAGTACGCCATCAAGCCGAAGATCGTGCAGAAGAACGGATCCTCGATATTTTACTTCCACCACCACGCGGTGATCAGCCAATTCAGTCCGATGACAGTGGTGCACGACAAGTGTTTCGCAAAAAACTTCGCGAAGGCGAGCTCGATGACAAAGAAATCGAGATCGATGTGAAAGCAGCCGGTGTCGGCGTGGACATCATGACGCCCCCCGGAATGGAGGAAATGGCCAGCCAGCTTCAGGATATGTTTTCTAAGTTTGGGCAGGACAAGAAGAAGAAACGCAAACTGCCGATTCGCGATGCGTATAAGATCCTAGTGGACGAAGAGGCAGCCCGCCTGATCTCAGATGATGATGTCAAACTAACAGCAATTAGCCACGTCGAAAGTCGCGGCATCGTTTTCTTGGATGAAATTGACAAAGTCTGTCGCCGCGAAAACTCACAAGGCGCAGATGTCAGCCGCGAAGGGGTGCAACGCGATTTATTACCACTGATCGAGGGAACCACGGTTCAAACAAAATTTGGTTCTGTCAAAACAGATCACATCCTATTTATCGCTTCTGGCGCATTTCATTTGTCTAAACCGTCAGAT
>RGHP01000035.1 GCA_010024125.1 Gammaproteobacteria bacterium
AAACCTGCCGCCATCCACATGACTAAAGCACCGGATAATAGAAAATAAAATGTATCGAGGGCGTAGGCCAACTGGGCCAGATCGCCACTCACAGTAGCTAAATCGTTCACAATGACTCTCCTGCGAAGTGTGTCTTTGATCGAGTTGTGTTGTTGTGCGCTTAGAGCGCTTCGTTACCTGATTCGCCGGTACGGATGCGGATCGCCTGCTCGAGGTTCACCACAAAAATCTTGCCGTCACCAATCTTTCCGGTATTCGCTGCTTTTGAAATTGCTTCAATCACCTGATCAACCTGATCATCTGTTGTAGCCACTTCAATTTTCACTTTAGGCAAGAAATCAACGACGTATTCCGCACCCCGGTACAACTCGGTGTGCCCCTTTTGACGACCGAAGCCTTTGACTTCAGTGACAGTGATGCCTTGCATGCCAATATCTGACAGTGCTTCTCTGACATCATCTAACTTGAACGGTTTAACAACCGCCGTTACCAGTTTCATGTATAGCTCCTTACTAACGAGACCCTAACGGGAGGAAATACCTCTCTAAGGGAGTCATTGCAGACACCGTGCCAACCAATCACTTCGCAGGAGATTGCGGGTTCTGGCGGGTTTTTCCCGTTCAGAAAGCACCGAAATTGCGCACACCATGCACTGTAACGACTTTCGCGGCACTAAAATAGTGCGAACTGTATGAGATGAAATTTTTTCTGATCGCCCGCATCATAAGTTCATCAACCGAAAGGAGGCAGACCATGCTGAATCGAGATGCGTTTAATGATATCGCCACGAAAATTTCTGAAGCACTTCCAGAACCTGCGCGCAAAATGCAGGCTCAATTTAAGCAGCAAGTGGAAGATTTGATCGCGCAAGGACTGAAGGATTTAAATGTCGTAACACGGGAAGACTACGAGAAGCAAACAGAGAAACTCTCAAAAGCTGAAGCAAAGCTTGCTGAACTCGAGACACGGCTCGCTGCGCTGGAGAAATAAGCGCTCACAACATGCTATGAGGCACTGCATTTTACTGTATATAATTACAGTATGTTTGCAGAGCTTTGTTGTACTTCCAATTTCACTTTCTTAACAGGCGCATCACACCCTGAAGAATATGTGATGCGTGCTCATGCTCTTGGTTACTCAGGAATTGGTGTAACCGATGAGGCGTCTGTCTCTGGTGCTGTTCGGGCCCATCTCACCTCACAAACACTTGGCATCCCATTGGTGCATGGATCACGATTCCGAGTCGACGAACAACTTGAACTGACCTTGCTTGCACCGAATCGAGCAGCCTGGGGAGAACTCGGGCAACTAATCTCACTGGCGCGGCGGCGATCCTCCAAAGGCGCATATCAGTTAACACGACGTGACCTCATTGGGCATACAGAAACATTGCTCTGTCTTTGGCACCCAAATCCTCAAGCCTTGGACTGGACCTCTCAAATTGAAAGCTTGTCTTATGCTTTTAGGGGGCGATTCTGGATAGCTGCACATCTCCCGGAGTCTGGGCATCAAGCAGATCTCGCGGAACGTATTGATCTCACAGCGTTTGAATGGAACCTTCCTGTTGTTGCAACACAACGGCCTCTGATGCACATCCGTCAGCGTTTGAAACTCCAGCATACGCTGACAGCAATCCGGCTCGGCGCTCCGATTGTTGAAATTGCAGATCAATTAGAACGATCAAGTGAGTGCACCCTCATGGATCAACATGGACTGCAGCAACGTTATCCGGGTACTTGGCTCCACGAATCACTCAATGTTTTGGATCGATTTGAATTTTCATTAAGTGACTTACGTTACGAATATCCTCAAGAGATTTGCCCACCGCAATACCACAACGAACATGCGTTTTTGAGAGATCTTGTATTTGATGGCGCACAACAGCGATGGCCCCAAGGTGTACCCGACACAATCACAGCGCTGATCGAGAAAGAACTCACACTAATTGAAGAGATGAACTACGCCTGCTACTTCCTGACTGTGCACGATATTGTGGCCTATGCACGCTCGCAGGGCATTCTATGCCAGGGTAGAGGCTCTGCTGCAAACTCTGTTGTCTGCTATTGCCTCTTCATTACCGAAGTGGATCCGAGTCGTGTATCCGTCTTGTTTGAGCGCTTTGTGTCTAAAGAGCGTAATGAGCCGCCTGATATTGATGTCGATTTTGAACATCATCGGCGTGATGAAGTCATTCAATATATCTACCGGAAATATTCGAAAGAACGGGCAGCACTCGCAGCAGCTATCATTACCTACCGCAAACGATCAGCCATCCGGGATGTCGGTAAAGCACTCAATCTACCACTCGATTTAATTGAAGCGCTGTCTGGAAGTCTCGCGTGGTGGGATAAAAAAGAAGCCATGATTGAGCGCTTCGCTGAGCTCGGAATCGACCCGCAAGGGCCTCAAATTCGATTGCTGACCGAATTGGTAACAGAAATCTTGGGCTTTCCTAGACACCTGACACAGCATGTCGGGGGGTTCGTTATTTCACGTGGCCCACTGTCTGAATTGTGCCCGATAGAGAACACAGCCATGCAAGATAGGACCTGCTTGCAATGGGATAAAGATGACATTGATGCACTTGGACTACTGAAGGTCGATGTTCTCGCACTCGGAATGCTGACTGCCATTCGTGGAAGCTTAGAGCTTGCGCTTCGCTATCAAACAACCTATCAACCGAGCAAAGGACGATATCGTAAGCCTCCGCGTTCCATCGCTGATATTCCTCCAGAAGATCCCGAGGTATACGACATGCTATGCAAAGGGGATGCAATTGGTGTCTTCCAAGTTGAATCCAGAGCACAGCTTGCCATGCTGCCTCGACTCAAACCACGGACGTATTACGATCTTGTGGTCGAAGTCGCCATTGTCAGACCTGGACCAATCCAAGGCGATATGGTTCATCCATATCTCAGGCGTCGCGATGGCATTGAGCCCAAAGAGAAACAGCCTAAGGAGATCAGCCAAGTACTCGACCGAACCCTTGGTGTACCTATTTTCCAAGAACAGGTCATTCAATTGGTCATGGTCGCAGCTGGCTTTAGTGCAGGCGAAGCAGATGCTCTAAGGCGTGCCATGGCTACCTGGAAAGGGGGTAAAGGTCTCTCTCACTTCCATGAAAAAATCGTGAGCGGAATGCTGACACGAGGACACTCTCGAGAGTTCGCTGAACGTCTCTGTCATCAAATCGAAGGGTTTGGAAAATATGGTTTCCCTGAATCACACGCTGCAAGCTTTGCATTGCTTGTGTACTTATCAGCTTGGATCAAATGCCACTTACCAGCCGCATTCTACTGCAGCTTACTGAACGCCCAACCCATGGGGTTCTACACGCCGTCACAACTACTCCAAGATGCCCAACGCCACGGTATCGAGATTCGGCCAATTGATGTCAATGCATCTGAGTGGTTATCGACTCTTGAAGATGCATCAGGATATCCATGCATCCGATTAGGATTGCACCTGATTAAGGGATTACGATTTGAGACCGCCAATATTCTGGTGCAATCACGCCATCATCCCTATCAAAGCCTCAATGACTTCCGAATCCGCACAGGACTCACAACGGGAGACTTAGAGGTCTTAGCCAGCGCACATGCATTTCGGTCATTAACGGATAATCGTTTTGATAGCTTTTGGCAGCTTGGCGATCAAGAGTCACAATTGCCATTATTCCAAGGCGCAATTCAAACAATGGAAGACTTTAAGCCTCGAGTTCCAGCGCTTGGTGAAACCTTGGTAGCTGATTATCAGACCACTGGGCTATCACTTGAAGCGCATCCAATGAGCTTATTACGGGATAAATCAGCTTTCCGCACCTGCCGACGGTCATCCGAACTTGATCGACTACCCAGACATCCAGACCTTCGCATTTGGGTAGCAGGCATTGTTGCAACACGCCAACGACCAGGCTCAGCCTCAGGTGTGGTCTTTATTACCTTGGAAGACGAGGATGGACAAATTAATTGCCTTGTTTGGCCATCTCTCGTGGAAACTTTCAGACGTCAGATTCTGGCCAGTCGTTTATTAAAAGTCAGAGGAAAGGTACAGGAATCCCACGGTGTGATTCACATCATCGCTGACACCTTAGAAGATGCCAGCGAATGGCTTGGAGAACTCACCCCAAGCTCACGTGATTTTCACTGAACCAAATATTGATCGATACGGGTAATTGCAGACTCAGATAAATCGCCAATCGCCTGATCGAACTCTAGTTGGCGAATGACATGTGTGTGTCGTGCTTTTGCAAAATCACGCTCAGCTGCGAACAGATCTTTCTTCGCATTCAATACTTCGACAATGTCACCTGAGCCCACAGCATAAGCCGCTTCTGTCGCCTCGACGCGACTCGCCGCAGAGACAATAGCCAATCCTCGTGCCTCTACGGTACGCGCGCTCGCTTCTAGATTACGAAACGCTTTTCGCATACTCGCTTGGACTTCACGGCGGACCTTCGATAAATTCGCTTCTGCTCTGACGACATTTGCTTTCGCAACATCAACCTTCGCAGAAGCAACACCGTTGGTATAGATCGGTGCAGATAATGTCAAACTCAACACGTTACTTCTCGCACTGGCGTTCGTCGCTACCGTATCACTCCCTGACGTATCCGATATGGAAAATGTTGACGACAAAGCAAGCGTCGGGGTGGTCTCAGAGCGCGCTTCATCAAGGTCCGCTAGAGCACTCTGATAGCTCTCTTGTTCAGACACAACATCGGGATGTGTATCAACTGATGTTTCAAGATGATTATCCAATGACCTGTGAATATCTGCCGTAAAGTTTTCTCCCAAATCCGCAAGATCACGAACTGGGACGCCTACCAATTGCTCGAGATCAGATATTGCTGTGTCCAGCACAACTCCTGCGCTAATCAGTCCGACCTGGGATAAATCAAGTCTTGCCCGCGCCTGATCCACATCAACTCGCGTCCCGATCCCGACAATCAATCGCTCAGATGCTTGCTCTAACTGACGCTCAAATGCTTCGACCTCAGCTCGGGTAGCAAGTAAATCCCGCTCGGCTGATAAAACAGCAAAATACCTATCGGTCACTGAAACAATATGCGACTGACGATACGCAGCCAAGGATGCATCTGCCTCTCGAACCGCAGCATTCTGGCTTTCAATTGAGGCATCAAGTCCTTGATCGTACAAAGGCATACTGAAGGTTAATGACAGCGTGCCAGTTCTATAGTCATCATCTGTTTTCAGGTTCTGAGTTCCTTTTCCTGACACTGATGCGTTCGCACTCAAGCCGCGAGTGCCTCGAATTTGCTCACCCAACGCGCCTGACGCGTCACGCACTGCGATTTGCGCCCGCAACGCAGGATCATTCGCAACCGCGAGATTGTAGATATCAGATAACCCTTTTGACTCAGCCATGGCGTTACCCGCCAGGATGAGACCTAACGCAATACTTACTATGCGCATCATGTCGACCTCAATGTGAGCCGGAGTGAATCTCTCGGCTAATTCTTTGCACTGCATCAATCATAGTGGCAGGACGCTGAGGATCAACGTGCTGATTGATGCCATGGCCTAAATTAAATACGTGACCAGGGTTTGAACCGAAACTCTTCAAAAGTCTTTCGACTTCAGACGTGATTAATTCATCCGATCCAAATAAAACAGATGGATCAAGGTTACCCTGAAGAGCAACCTGCGATCCCACGCGCTCGCGACAACGGCCGAGATCTACCGTCCAATCAAGACCTAGCGCGTCGCAACCTGTCGCCGCCATTTGTTCGAGCCATGCTCCACCACCCTTGGTAAATAGGATGACTGGGACTTGGCGACCCTCAGATTCACGAACCAATCCCTTCACGATTTTCTCCATATATGCGAGAGAAAATTCACGGTAAGCGGGTTCTGAGAGAACCCCACCCCAAGTATCGAAAATCTGTACCGCTTGAGCGCCAGCTACGATCTGCGCATTTAAGTAATCAGTCACTGCGGTTGCGAGCTTCTCAAGCAGTGCGTGTAACGCACCCGGATCTGAATACATCAACCCCTTCGCGTAACGGTATTCTTTAGAACCGCCACCCTCGATCATGTAAGTCGCCAATGTCCAAGGACTTCCAGAAAATCCAATCAATGGGACACGACCGTTCAATTCATGACGAATCGTCTTCACCGCGTTCATCACATAGTCCAACGCATCAGCCATTGGTGGAACTGGAAGTGCATCGATATCAGCGCGTGTTCTTACGGGGCGCTCAAAGCGAGGACCCTCGCCTGCTTCAAAATACAGACCACAATCCATCGCATCTGGAATCGTCAAAATATCCGAAAAAAGGATGGCAGCGTCTAGTGGGTAGCGCTCAAGCGGTTGAATTGTCACTTCACAGGCGAGCTCTGCATTTTTGCAGAGGCTCATGAAATCGCCTGCAATTTTACGAGTCGCCCGATACTCTGGGAGATAGCGCCCCGCCTGACGCATCATCCAAACTGGTGTTTGGTCAACAGGTTGGCGGAGCAGTGCTTTTAGGAAACGATCGTTTTTTAACTCTGATGTCATACCGATGATAGTGCCTGATCAAGATCGGCGAGAATATCATCGATGTGCTCAATACCGACACACAAACGAATCATTTCAGGCTTCACTCCGACCGAAAGTTGCTCTTCATCAGATAATTGACGATGCGTGGTGGATGCTGGGTGACATGCCAATGAGCGCGCATCACCGATATTCACAAGGCGCTTGAACAAACCGAGCGCATCATAGAATTTCACACCCGCATCAAAACCACCTTTCACGCCAAACGTCAGAAGTGCTGATGGCGTTCCTCCAAGCTGACTTTTCGCAAGTGCATGGTGCGGATGATCCGGCAACCCTGCATAACTGACCCATTCAACCTTCGGATGCGTTTTCAAAAATTCAGCGACTTTCTGCGCATTATCGCAGTGCCGTTCCATCCGAAGATTCAGCGTCTCAATTCCCTGTAGCAAAAGAAACGCGTTCATTGGAGCCAATGCGGCACCTGTATTACGCAGTGGAACCGTCCGAGCACGTGCGATGAAGGCAGCAGGGCCGAAAGCATCTGAATACACCACATCATGGTAAGCAGGCTCAGGTGCTGTCATTCCTGGGAATTTATCAGCTTGTGCAGTCCAATCGAAATTACCGCCATCAACAATAATTCCACCCAGTGAGTTACCGTGGCCACCCATAAATTTCGTTAGTGCATGCACCACAATGTTGGCGCCTAATTCGATTGGCTTACACAGTGCAGGCGTCGCGACCGTGTTATCGACAACCAAAGGCAGTCCATTGCGCGATGCCATCGCTGCCATCGCGCGGATATCAACGATATTACCGGCTGGGTTACCAATGGTTTCGCAGTAAATTGCGCGTGTATTTTCATCGACCAGTTTTTCCAGATCTTCAGGACGGTCGGTTTCAGCAAAACGAACTTCAACCCCTTGGCTCGGCAACATATGCGCAAATAGCGTGTATGTTCCGCCATAGAGCTGTGGTGTTGTGACGATGTTGTGACCTTGGCTCGCGAGTGTCTGTAGCGCATAGGTGATTGCAGCCATGCCTGATGACACTGCAAGTGCAGCAATACCACTCTCAAGAGCCGCGACACGTTGCTCAAGCACATCACACGTCGGATTCATGATGCGCGTGTAGATGTTACCCGGTACTTCTAGGTTAAATAGCGCTGCACCATGGGCCGCGTCATCAAACTCAAACGCGACGTTTTGGCAAATCGGTGGAACGACCGCCTTTGTTGTTGGATCAGTCTGATATCCCGCATGGATTGCCAGTGTTTCGTCACGCATTGTTATTGCCCTCTTATACTGTGTTTGTAGAAACGCCCTGTGTAATCAAGATTCCGTTGGGAATCCAATATCTTTATCGAATATCCAAATAATCGAGGATGGACTGCGCCGCCCCACGACCTTCCGCAATTGCAGTCACAACCAAATCTGAACCGCGCACCATATCACCGCCAGCAAATACCTTCGGGTTCGTTGTCTGATATGGGAGATCTTGCTCTTCCGCAGCCAAAACAAGACCAGAATCTGCAGTATCAATATTCAAATCGTTGAACCAGCCTGCTGGACTCGGACGGAATCCAAAAGCGATCAATACACAATCCGCAGGAATCACTTCTTCTGATCCAGGAACAATTTCTGGGCTTCGACGTCCGTTCGCATCCGGCTCACCAAGCTGAGTCGTGACAAATTTCACGCCCGTCACGCCGGTGGCATCGCCAACAACTTCAACAGGTTGGCGGTTGAACATGAACTTCACGCCTTCCTCACGCGCATTGGCAACTTCACGACGGGATCCAGGCATATTCGCCTCATCACGACGATACACGCAGGTCACTGATTTCGCGCCCTGGCGGATTGAAGTCCGATTACAGTCCATGGCGGTATCGCCGCCACCCAAAACGATGACACGCTTTCCTTTCATATTGATGAATTCGCTTGGATCCTTCTCAAATCCTAGGCAGCGATTCACGTTTGAGATCAAAAATGGCAGTGCTTTAAATACACCTGGAAGATTTTCTCCAGGGAATCCACCAGCCATGTTGGTGTAAGTCCCCATGCCAAGGAAAACGGCATCGAAGGTTTCCATCAATTCGCCGACAGCAATGTCATTACCGACTTCTGTATTTAAACGAAATTCGATTCCCATACTCTCAAAAATCTCACGACGACGAGTCATGACTGATTTTTCAAGCTTAAATTCTGGGATACCGAAGGTCAGGAGGCCACCAATTTCAGGGTGGCGATCGAATACAACTGGCTTCACGCCTCCACGCGCCAAAATATCCGCACATGCAAGACCAGCAGGGCCTGCACCGATAATTGCGACGCGCTTATCGGTCCACTCCACATCTGACATGTCCGGGCGCCAACCCAAGGCGAATGCCGTATCAGTAATGTATTTTTCAACAGAACCGATTGTCACCGCACCAAAGCCATCATTGAGGGTACATGCACCTTCACACAACCGATCTTGCGGGCAAACACGTCCACAGACTTCCGGTAATGAATTGGTTTTATGAGCGAGCTCAACAGCTGCCATGATGTTCCCTTGGCTAATCAGTTCGAGCCAATTCGGGATATGGTTGTGCACAGGGCATTTCCACGAACAATATGGATTGCCACATGCAAGGCAGCGGTGCGCTTGTGATCCCGCATCTTTATTTGAAAACGGGTGATAAATTTCAGTGAATTCACCTTTGCGCTGGTCGAGATCCTTTTTAGCAGGATCCACTCTTCCAACATCTAAAAACTGAAAGTCATTGTTTTTCTGTGTGGACATTGTAATAAATCCTCTAAATTCCTACTGCGCACCCGATCGCGATGACGCCAACAAATCACCCAAGCTCGCTGCCTTCGGCTTCACAAGCCAGAACTGGCTAACGAATGACTCAAAGTCATCAAGGATGGTTTGACCCCACTGGCTATTGGTTGCGTCGACATAATCACGAATCTGCGACCGCAAATGCGCGCGATATTGCTCCATATGCTCAGTACTCACACGCGCAATTTCGACTAACTCATGGTTGTAGCGATCAACAAATGTCCGCGATTCATCGAGAACATAAGCAAACCCTCCGGTCATACCCGCACCGAAGTTGCGGCCAGTCTTCCCGAGGACAATCACTAGACCACCTGTCATGTATTCACAGCAGTGATCGCCAGCACCTTCGACAATCGCGGTAGCGCCTGAATTACGAACAGCAAATCGCTCACCCGCGCGGCCGGCAGCGTATAACGTTCCACCAGTTGCACCATACAAACACGTATTCCCAATGATGGATGTGTCTTGTGTCACAAACTGTGACCCTTCAGGTGGAGCAATCATAAGTCGACCGCCCGCCATGCCCTTGCCGACATAGTCATTGGCATCACCACGCAAGTTCATTTCAAGACCCGGCGCGTTAAACACTCCAAAACTTTGACCGGCCGTTCCAGACAAGTTCAAGCGGACTGGATTCGCCATTCCCTCACGACCATGAACCAACGAAATTTCGCCAGACAAAGTCGCACCAACAGAACGGTCTTGGTTTGTAATCGTAAACTCGAATTCGCCACCTGCTCCAGACGCAACAACATCGCGTGTTGCCGCAATAATCGCCTGGTTCAATGGCGCTTCGTCGTATGGCGGGTTCTTCTCGACAGCACACAGCTGCGGTTTACCCTCATGTTCTGGGCCTTGGTATAGCACAGGTGAGAAATCGAGTTTCGCCTGACGCTGCGAACGACCACCAACTTGCGTCAGCAAATCAGTTCGACCCACAAGCTCAGCCAACGTCTTCACGCCGAGTTCGGCCATTACTTCACGCGTTTCTTCAGCCACGAATGTGAAGAAATGCTTGATCATCTCAACCGTTCCACGGAAGTGTTGCTCCCGCAACAGTTCATTTTGCGTTGCGACACCTGTTGCACAATTGTTGAGGTGACAGATCCGTAAATACTTACATCCCATCGCAACCATCGGGGCTGTACCAAAGCCAAAGCTTTCAGCGCCTAGAATTGCAGCTTTAACGACATCAACACCTGTCTTTAATCCACCATCAGTCTGGAGACGCACTTTGTCACGCAAATCATTTGCACGAAGTGCTTGATGTGCTTCTGAAAGCCCTAGCTCCCATGGTGAACCTGCATATTTGATCGATGTCAGTGGACTCGCTGCGGTTCCGCCGTCATACCCTGAGATCGTAATCAAATCGGCATAGGCCTTCGCAACACCTGCCGCAATTGTTCCAACTCCTGGCTCGCTCACAAGCTTCACTGAAACCAATGCTTTTGGATTCACCTGTTTCAAGTCAAAAATCAACTGCGCCAAATCTTCAATCGAATAAATATCGTGGTGTGGCGGAGGTGAGATCAAAGTGACACCCGGCACAGAGTGACGAAGTCTCGCAATCAGTGCATTCACTTTACCGCCAGGCAACTGGCCACCTTCACCAGGCTTTGCACCCTGTGCGACCTTAATTTGAAGTACCTCAGCATTCACCAAGTAATGCGGCGTAACGCCAAAACGACCTGATGCGATTTGCTTGATCTTCGACACTCGGCTGGTACCGAACCGGTCTGGGTCTTCACCACCTTCGCCAGAATTTGAGCGTGCACCCAGTTCATTCATGGCCTGTGCCAAGGCTTCGTGAGCCTCGGGGCTAAGAGCCCCTAAAGACATCCCAGCTGAATCAAATCGCTTGAGAATCGATTCAACAGGTTCCACCTCATCCACCGAGATCGCATGACCTGCGTCTTTTTCAAGTTTGAGCAAATCCCGTAACGTCGCAACTGGGCGGTCGTTCACAAGCTTTGCGTACTTTTGGTAAGTCGAGTAGGATCCAGTCTGGACAGCCTGCTGCAATGTTTGAACAACATCGGGGTTATACGCGTGGTACTCACCACCGTGCATGTACTTCAAGAAGCCACCTTGAGGAACAGGCTTGCGTGTTGACCATGCAAGCGACTGACGGATCTTTTGGTCATTCTCAAAGTCAGCGAAGTCAGCACCTGCAATTCGGCTTTGAACGCCTTTGAAACACAAATCAACGATCTCATCGGACAGACCGACCGCTTCAAACAATTGCGCACCACGGTAGCTCGCAATGGTCGAGATACCCATCTTCGACAGAATCTTTAATAGGCCTTTGTTGATTCCCTTTCGGTAATTCCGATGCAGCTCAAGAGGGTCACCCACAAGTTCATCCGAATCGACCAGATCATTGATCACGCGATACGACAGATATGGATAGACAGCAGTCGCACCAAAACCAAGAAGAACCGCAAAATGATGGGAGTCACGCGCCTCTGCAGTATCAACAATGATGTTCGCAGAACAACGCAGGCCTTCTTTGATGAGACGGTGATGCACGGCACCTGTCGCCATCGTTGCAGACACAACCCACTGGTTTTCGGTCACGTGACGATCAGAGAGAATCAGCAAAGTCTTTCCAGAGCGCACCGCGTCGACCGCTTGCTGGCATATAGATTCTATAGCGGCT
>RGHP01000341.1 GCA_010024125.1 Gammaproteobacteria bacterium
TGTATGCAATGCAAGTCGCAATGTACGAGGCCCTAGATCGAGGGCTACCCGTTGAGATTGCTGACGCACTGTTTGGTCGACCGTTGGGTATTCCTAAAACTGGTGTCTTTGGATTATATGATCTCATCGGTATTGATTTGATGAAGGATGTCTTGGCGTCATTTAAAAAAGAATTACAACCTGAAGATCCTTTTATGGAAGTGGTCAAGCCTCACCCTATTGTCGAGGCCTTATTAGAGAAGGGCTATACCGGCAACAAGGGCCCTGGTGGATTTTATGAAACCAAAGTAGTGGACGGCGATGAGATCGTCAAAGCACTGAAGACTTCGGATATGAGTTACTATGATTTTGATAAGGTGGACTTGCCGCTGGCACGTCGAGTGGAGAAGGAGGGTATCAAAGCTCTTCTCAATGATGACAGTGACTATGGTCAATATGCCTTTGCCGTTTTCGCTAAAATCATTAATTATAGTGCTTTTTGTGTCCCTGAGGTTTCCTCGAAGGTGACTGATATCGATGATGCGCTTCGTATGGGCTTTAACTGGAATGAGGGTCCATTTGAATTGCTGACTGAGTACGGCATGACAAATTATATTCATCGATTACAAGACTTAGGGATTGAAGTCCCATCACTATTAGCGACCATGTCTCGATTAAAGCAGGAGCCTTATGACTCTACCTCTTCTCGCGCCTATAATCACGAGGAGGGAATGAAGTTTATTAACCGCGGCGAGGGAGTTCGCCGATTGGGGGATCATAAAAAGTACGCCAACCCCTTATCTCGCAATTACGCCTCCACGATTTGGCAGTTTAATGATGATGTCCGAAAGCAACGCTTACTCGTTTGTGAGTTTCACACCAAGGCGAATGCCTTAAACGGGGATGCTATGAAAGTTTTAGAGGAAGCTGTCGATCGACTAGAGGGGGGAGACTACCAAGGGTTGGTGGTTTACAACGAAGCAATGAATTTTTCTGCTGGTGCCGATCTGAATACGATGATTGGTTTAGCAGACAAGGAAGATTGGAATGGTATCGATAAATACCTATCGCACTTCCAAAGTGTTTGCCGCAAAATGAAGTACGCCTCCAAGCCGACCGTGAGTGCGGTTGCAGGATTGGCGATTGGCGGCGGATTTGAAGTAGCCTGTCAGACCTCTCGCATGGTCGCTCATATGAATTCAACCCTAGGCTTAGTGGAGACAGGTGTGGGGTTAGTTCCGGGCGGCGGTGGATGTAAGGAATTACTCTGGCGTTGGACTTCTGATCCTGCCTTTGCGGGTAAATCCGATGAGGCAGCCCTAAAGGTTTTTGATATTATCGGCTACGGCTTGATGGCCCACTCACCGCTGCA
>RGHP01000342.1 GCA_010024125.1 Gammaproteobacteria bacterium
CTCTGGTTGCCATGGAGTCGTTCATTCGAGCGTATCCTGATAGCGAGCTAGTCCTTGATGCGCGTTTTTGGCGTGGACAAGTGTTTGATGTGCTTGGACGTGATGAGGAGGCAATTGAGGCATTCAAGAGCCTGACGCTTGTTGCACCAGACTACCGTCGGATCCTGCAAGTCAAAGTGAAGCTTGGAAAGCTTTTAATTAAAAACCAAGATGTGATGAACGGTCGGAAGATCCTTCAAGAAGTCATCACGCAAGCACCTGAGAGCGTCGAAGCGGGACTTGCTTCCCGTGAGCTCGAAAAGACCAACTGAGGTCCTGATGACTGAGCCTCTAAGCCTCCGTATCACGGAGGTTTTCACGAGCCTCCAAGGTGAGGCTCTCACATCAGGATTGCCAACTACCTTTATCCGGCTGACTGGCTGCCCTTTGCGGTGTGTTTACTGTGATAGTGAATACGCATTTCAAGGCGGCACGCAGCGCTTAATTGATGATCTTGTGGATGAGGTGGTTGCAATAGGCGTCAAACGTGTTTGTGTAACAGGTGGTGAACCGCTTGCACAGCCGAATTGTTGGCCTCTGCTGAAAGCGCTTTGCGATTCTGGTGTCGAAGTGTCTCTTGAGACATCTGGTGCTATGGATATCAATGGTGTTGATCCGCGCGTTTCGATTGTGCTCGATTTAAAAACGCCAGGCTCGGGGGAGTCCTCAAAAAATCTTCTGTCGAATCTTGAATTGATCCAATCCAAAGATCAGATCAAGGTTGTCGTAACGAGTGAGGATGATTTTCGATGGTTCGAATTGTTTTGCGATGAGCATCCAACGGTATTTCATGCTGGAGTAATTTGGATTTCCCCATCGTATGGCGAGATTGATTTGAAACAGTTGGCTTCGCTGATCCTTTCGTCAAGACATCCGTATCGGATGCAGATGCAGCTTCATAAACAAATTTGGGGGGAGGAGAGTGGTCGATGAATAAGCCAAAAGCGGTTGTTCTTCTATCTGGCGGCTTAGATTCTGCAACAGTGCTTGCGATGGCGAAAGCTCGAGGATTCGATTGCTACACCATTGGATTTGATTATGGTCAAAAACATAATTCAGAGCTTCAGGCTGCGCATAGAGTGGCCGAGGCTCTCGGTGATCATCCGCACAAAGTGATTCGTCTGGATCTCGGATCGATTGGTGGTTCTGCCTTAACAAGCGACGAAATCGATGTTCCTGTTGGCGGTGTCGCTGAAGGGGGTATCCCTGTGACCTATGTACCGGCACGGAATACGGTCTTTCTGTCGATTGCTTTGGGGTACGGTGAGGTGATTGGAGCGACGCATCTGTTTATTGGTGCAAACGCGGTTGA
>RGHP01000343.1 GCA_010024125.1 Gammaproteobacteria bacterium
CTGACCCTGTTCCGAATCCGTGACAGGGTCCACCAGACGAGCCCAATAACGACTGGGGCAACCCCTGCTTTCACCCAGTCTTTCATCACTGGATCAACAAAAGGCTCGATCATCGGAGAAATCAATCCCACCGCGTAGTATGCGATCGCCACGGTGGACAATCCTTCAACTGCCGACTGCAGCCTAGTCTGCCGAACCGCGCTTTGATCAAGGCTCGCCAGTAAGTCACGGGTCTGACTCTGCAAATTCAACTGCAACTGAGTTCGCAGCAACTGCGCCCTCTCGTCAATCTGATTAGATAGCTCTGCACGCCTTCGCATCACCGTGTCGGCGGTTGCTATAGCTGGCGTCAGACGTCTCTTAAGGAAGTGTCGGATCCCGACGGACTCATCTCTACCGTGAGCCCGCAGCTGGACTAGTCGCTCGAAAACTAAATCATGATACGCCCTGTTAGCACCAACACGCCACGCGAGCCGCTCCCATATTTGGTGAAGCTCGCTCTCTTGTTCCGAGAGTGTCGATAGCGTCGCCATCATATGTAAGTGGTTTGATTCATCCATCTCTGTGCTGGGTAACTCGTTAGCAATCCGTTGCAAGACCGGATGGATAGCTCTAATCCTATCCATTCCCATCACCGCCAATGTTCGGTAGGTCTCTATCTCTAAAATCATCTGCAAGAATCTACCAGCCGACTCTTCACCGGGGTTCCTGGAGAAGGAAACCCACCACGCACTCAGTCCGTCTTGATCGGGTGCAAAACGAGCAGCAGTTGTAACCGTACCGTCTCGCATCTCACTGATTGCGTCATATTTGTCTGGAAGACTCAGATTGACGCCAGAGTACAACTCACTCAGCACGAGCACGTCTTGGGGTGATTGATCTATCCAAGCGCGGTCTATGACCTGCATATAGTCCAGTCCGGCTGGAATTAACTGCGTGATCGCGACAAATTCTGTGTGACGCTCAACTCGAATCCACGAGTCTGCTCCTGGACGCTCCCAATGACCTTGGAAATCTTCTGGAAAATCTTTGATCCGTTCTCTGAGCCAGGCTCTGACTGCGTCACGTGATGTTGGTGATACGCGGACACACAGATGCACCAGCCGACAGGTGGCACTCAGAATCGGAAAAGGCCGGGCATGAAGTTCTCGGTTGGCTTCAAGGCGAATGCGATGAGGGTTTTGCTGCACGACTAAATATCAAAACAGTGAAATACAACCAGTCAAAAAACTACACAACCCGATAAGTAACAAAAAACGCATGAGAACTCTCCTGATCCAAACGATGTCGCCAAAATTAAACCATAGATCTCATCGTGATGCTGTGTCGTCCGTTAAGAAATCATTCTG
>RGHP01000344.1 GCA_010024125.1 Gammaproteobacteria bacterium
TGCTTGTGGCACTGTTCGCTGAGTTCAATAAAACGCTTTCCAAGCAGTGTATGCTGTTCTGTCGCCGTCATACAGCGTCCGTAGTGCTGTAATTTGCTTGCACATATAGCCAATGTACCTACGCTTGGTTTAACACGCTTAAAACGCAGCGTACGCATGTAACACTCGCTTCTGCATAACCAGTCTTTGCTAAATTCGCTTTCGCTGCTCACAGCACCAATCTGCTGCAATAACTCAAATACTTCGTTTAGAACCGTTTTCTGCATGAAATTTTCCTCAGTTGATAAATAACAATATGCACAGCTTGTAAGTGTTGCTGTGTATTTATCTGCACACAGTGCCCAACTCAAAGACATCGAGTTTGCCAACGAAGGTTGAAGCCAACAGATTTTGTCAGCACACGTAGTGTTCTAGCAGAGACACTCAAAAGCGGTAGCTTCGTAATCGCTATACAAAACAAGACGCATGATAAGTCTGTGGATGATGAAACTGCAGAAGCTGCGTAGCACACTGTGTAATGCTACGTAGTTGCGTTGGTACTTAGGCAAGTAAACGGTAATAGCCCAACCATACCGAAACTTAGCAGTAGCTAAGAAGGCTTGTTACACAGTGGCTGATAAGCAACTCAAATGAGACGCTTGAGCTGTAAGGAGGCTAATAGCCTCCTTATGGCTAAACACAATCTAAATGAGCCATTTCAATAACGATAAGAAAATAATACGCAGTGCTGTATGTGAGTGAGCGAAAGCGAAAGAACAAACGGCACAAGTAGTGTTAGCGAAGCTGACACTCAAACAGCACTTCAAATAAGTAAGAAAATTGTGATTATCTTACATTTCTACATAAGTCTTTGATGTATGGATGGAATTATATGAGCACTTATTGGTTGCTCAAATAGAACCTCAGAAAATACGCTGTATGCACGAAAACATTACATTTAGGTGGTGACATATGGCACAAGCAAAGACACTTAACAAAACAGAACTCAAGCAGCTGCTAGACGTAACAAATTCGTGCAGTCGTTATCCACTGCGTGATAGTACGATGCTGCTGTTTACGCATTTATGTGGTTTACGTGTTGGAGAGGTAGCTACACTGCGCTTTGATGACGTATTAGATGCAAACGATACTGTACGAGACGAAATGACACTTGATGCAGCACGTACCAAGTCAAAACGAGCACGTAAGATATTTCTGCCAAAGCAAATGCAGCGTCAGCTACAAGCATACGTTAGAAGCGTCGCTAAGCGTCCACAGCACGGTTATTTGTTCTCTACGCAAAAGAGTGCACGATTTAGTGCAAACACTGCTACACAGCATCTACAACGCTTGTATGCACGTGCTGGAAT
>RGHP01000345.1 GCA_010024125.1 Gammaproteobacteria bacterium
TGCCAGATTCGACCACACGATTCCTGTCATGATATCAACTTGGTCGCGCTCCACCATGCGTGTTGCGATCTGCTTGGCGTTATCCACCTTACGACCATCGTCAACAATAATCATGTCAACGTCGATACCGCCAAGCTGATTATTCCGTTCCTTCAGCGCAAGTTCGAAACCATCACGAATATCGATACCCAGCGAGGCGCCACCGCCAGACAGTGTGGTAATCATTCCGATTTTAGCTGGTTCAGCCAAAGCATTTGCTGAAACACAAAGTGAAGCTAGCGCGATGGCGTTCCGAATTTTAGGGTACAGTTGCATATTGTTATCCTTCTTGACGATTGCCTCAAACTTAGAGGATGTCGCGAAGGGACACAAGAGGTCAATGCGAGTATGGTTCTTAACCTTCCTGTCGGCACAAACAAAAAAAGCCCCGTCAATGACGAGGCTTTTTGAATTTGGAGCGGGAAACGAGACTCGAACTCGCGACCCCAACCTTGGCAAGGTTGTGCTCTACCAACTGAGCTATTCCCGCAAGTGGCGTCCCGTAGGGGGTTCGAACCCCTGTTGCCGCCGTGAAAGGGCGGAGTCCTAGGCCACTAGACGAACGGGACTGACCGGGTTGTTTCTCATCCCAGACCTAGATGGGACTTAACGAAACAGGCGCGCATTATGCCAGCCGAGACGGGAAAGGCAAGCCCCCTCAACCAATTTTTTTAGATTGAATCGGACCGCACATCGCCAGCCAACACGGCAGCCGCTGCAGAAACAACCACACCATGACGGGCAGCAACGCGTGCACGGTCCTTGTCATAGCCACCACCAATGACTGTCGCGCAGGGAATTCCAGCAGCCCTGATCCTTGAAATCACACCATGATCACGCCGATACAAGCCCTCTGTGGTAATCGATAGTCGTCCGAGCGCATCATCCACATGCACATCACTTCCTGCGTCATAAATCACAAAATCCGGGTGCCAGCTCGCAATCACCGACTCGAGTGTTTCGAAGACCAGAGACACGTAGGGATCATCTGTCATCCCATCTGGACAATTCACATCCAGATCACTCTCGACTTTGCGAACCGGAAAATTCTTTTCTGCATGGATTGAGCAGGTAAATGTGTGTGAATCATTTGCTAGAATCGCTGCTGTACCGTCGCCCTGATGCACATCACAGTCAAAAATTAATACCCGCGAGGCCAATCCTTGATTCACTAAATAACGGGCCGACACTGCGAGATCGTTATAGATACAAAATCCGGATCCACGATCATAATGTGCGTGGTGGGTACCACCGGCCAGATGACTCGCCAAGCCATAGGTTTTAGCGAGCTCACAAGTCCGCATAGTGCC
>RGHP01000346.1 GCA_010024125.1 Gammaproteobacteria bacterium
AGCAGAAACCTGGCTATGCACTGCTGGCTGTGCTCCGATGTCGGGCGCAGACTCCTCGAGGGTCTCCTTTTCTGGCGCTGGGGCCAGTGTGGCAACAACATCAGATTTGGGGAAAGTGGCCTCCGGCGCTGGATTTACCTCAGAACTGATCGCAGAGTCTTGCGTATCAACTGAGGGTATAGACTCTAGAGGCTCTGGCTCTGGTACCAGAGTGATTGTATCGACAGCTTTTGGGGCGGGCTCTGGGTCAGATTGCGCATCGGAATCAGTAGTCGCCTGAGACGACCCAGTGTTTGATACAACTTCACCAGTCCGCGCTGGTCGAAATGCAATCATTCGTAGCACCAACATCTCAAACGCTGATCGCGCATCGGATGCAAGCGGCAGGTCACGATATCCCGTCAAGGCAAACTGGTACGTAAGCTGTAAAAACTCTGGAGACATTTGCGAAGCAAGCTCTCGAACCGCTTTTTGTTCGCTGGGTGATAAGTGATTAATCCCCTGATCGTTGATTTGAGCAACAGCGACCTGATGAAGCATGGACTGCACTCCACTCACCAAGGCCATCCAGTCCGGAGTTTCGCGAGACAGCAACTCAATTCGTTTTAACGCCTCAGCCGCCTGCCCCGCAGCGATTTCACCGAGTAACGCAGGAATTTCAGAGACTCCCTGAGTACCAAGCATTTCAATAACATTCGCTGTTGTGACTGAGCCTTCACCATGGGCAATCGCCTGATCAAGAAGGGTCATGGCATCACGAACAGACCCACGACCTGCTTTCGCTAGATGCCAGAGTGCGTCTTGATCAAATGTGACCTGTTCCTGAGTGAGTACATGCTCGAGGTGAGACTCAACCAAATCAGGGCTCAAATCTCTTAGATGGAACTGCAAACAACGCGACAGGACCGTGGGCAACAGTTTTTGAGGGTCTGTTGTTGCTAGCAAAAAGACAACATGACCCGGCGGCTCCTCAAGAGTTTTTAGTAACGCATTGAATGAATGCGTCGTCAGCATGTGCACCTCATCGATCAGATACACTTTGTATCGACCCTGACTCGGTGCATAGCTTACATTTTCGAGAAGCTCTCGTGTGTCGTCGACCTTGGTACGACTGGCTGCATCCACTTCCAGCAAATCAACAAATCGATTCTCAGAGATCGCGCGACAGTTCGAACATTCACCACAGGGTGTAGAAGAAACCCCTTGCTCACAATTGAGACATCGGGCCAAGATACGTGCGATGGTCGTTTTACCAACGCCACGAGTACCCGTGAAGAGATATGCATGATGCAAACGACCAGAATCGAGAGCATGCGTTAGCGCTTTGCGCACGTGCTCTTGACCGAT
>RGHP01000347.1 GCA_010024125.1 Gammaproteobacteria bacterium
CCAGTCTGTTTCCGAGACCACTGTTGCGCTGTAACCAGTGATGACTGCTTCATCACCAAACATTCCGTCGGTTGGTTCAACAGCAGTGCGAGAACCGTCACCATCAGTGTCTGCCCACATCCAGCCATGCAGACCACCCAACGGGTCAGGGAGCTGCAAACCACATCCCGTCATAGACGCACCATCATTTGACGAGGTTGCCGGGGTTGGTGTTGACTCCAACAGGACAAGATCATCTGAAGTGATCCCATCGAGAGCGTCAGCGACAGCAAGCTTCACTGGACGTCGTCCCGCATCGTTATCAGGATCCCATCCAGCGTTCGGAGTGACATAGATTGAGGCGCCTGAGTAGTCGAGTGTGCCGCCCTCAGAAGTGACACCATCAACAAACACTGCGCCGTAGTCACCTGGGCTCGCCGTTCCGGTAGACACTGACACACTCGCGCCTTGTGTCCATACACCCGTATCTGAATTCCACGTACCCCAGTACAAGGCGTTCCAAACGAAGCCAGCGACCAGATAGCCATCAGCCGTTGGGATGACAGCGACGTCTGAGACGTAACCAAAGTTCCCAGAGCCGATGGCGTCGAACACCATTGGATCAGTCACATCGTTGTAGTCAGCGTAACCAGCGTATGACGACAGTGGATTCTGAGACCGGTGGAGAGGTCCCTCAGTGTCCTTGATCCAGTAGTGGCCTTCAGCGTCCACAAAACCATTGGCAAAGTTAGAAATGGACGCCCCGTTGCCGTCGACCCTGTCCTTGCTGTGAAAGACCGGGCTTTCGCCTGGAGCGAATGACGCGACGTAGGCAACGCCATCTACCTTGGCGGTGCCATACATGATGTTTGAGGTCGGATCAACGCCTGTGGCGTTGATAGCGATGTCATACCCGAGAGCCGTGTCGTCGTACACCCATGTTGATGCGTCATTGAGACCGTCTGCGTCAAGGTCACCGGATCCAGGGTCGAACATAAAGAACTGTGACGTGTTGGCAGCCTGATAGTCACTCGCTGATACGTCGCCCTGGTTTTGCACCCAAATCAAACCTGGCCATGCCGCACAGGCCAGAGGTGAAGAAGAAGCAGCCACATACACCACGTCACACTCAGTCACACCGATGTTGGACAGGTCCCAGACCCCAATGATCTTGTCGTCGGAATTGCTCCAGAAACAGTTGTCGTTCCACTTGTCCTGACGGATCGTGTACGCCCTCCCCGGACCCGAGTTATCTGTCTGCGTGATGAAGTTGCTGCACACTGCCTGAGTTGTGTAATCCCAGCAGTAGTAATCCTGCGAAATCACCAACGGCTCATGCGT
>RGHP01000348.1 GCA_010024125.1 Gammaproteobacteria bacterium
CAGTGAATGCTGTGCTCGATGAGTTTTTAGAAACTATCAAGAAACAGACAGGCATTGGTTTGGGTGCTGGTCAGTACATTGAAAATGTTCTCACAAAAGCACTAGGAGATGATAAGGCTCAATCTGTTTTGGGAAGAATTACTCCTGCAAGTTCAGAATCCCAAATAGATATCCTAGACTGGATGGATGCTCGAGCCATTGCTGACATGGTCAGCAATGAACACCCACAAGTGATTGCGATTATTTTATCTGTTCTCGAACACGCTGTCGCGGCGGATGTCTTGTCATATCTTCCATCTGACGTGCGTCCTGAGATTGTTCAGCGCGTTGGTGCGTTGGAGACAGTACAGCCGGCAGCAATGCAAGAACTTGAAGCGATTATGAAGAAACAATTTAGTAACAACTCTTCAGCACGCTCGTCAAATGTGGGCGGTGTTCAGGCTGCGGCTAAGATCATGAACTTTGCCAAAGTCGATATGGAAACTCAAGTGATGGCCGGTTTGATGGGCCTTGACGAGGAAATGGCGCTACAAATACAAGATCAGATGTTTACCTTCGATAACTTGCTGGATGTCGATAATAAGGCGATTCAGGTCATTATGCGTAACGTCGATCAAGATCTGCTGATGACTGCTCTTAAAGGTGCAAGTGACGCGGTGAAGGAGAAGTTTTTTGACAACATGTCTTCGCGTGCGCGCGTTATGTTTATTGATGACATGGAGGCCAAAGGTCCGATGCGGATTACTGACGTGGAGGAGGCGCAGAAGACAATCATGCGGACAGCACGAAAGCTTTCCGATGCAGGAGAGCTGGTGCTAGCTGGTGGTGGCGGCGATGGCTTCGTCTAAGGTCGCTTATGTGGCATTTGGTGAAGATGCCTCGATTGGATTTGCGGGTGATGATGTTTTAAATCGTACAAGTAGTCGCTCGTTTGAAGATCCTCCATGGAAGGTGATTGACTCAGATGTTCATTTTAAGCCGATGTTTGTTGAAGGGTTCGCCCCTTTGGATGGGGCTGATGAGCTATCCAAGGCTAGGACAGAAACCACTATCTTAAATGAAACGCCAGACGATGGTGTCTCAGACTCGAAACAGGCAGATGGCGACGAGTCGGATGAGTCTGATCGAGTAGATGACGACGCATCTGAGTGGGCAGAAATCGCTGAGGTTGAAACAATCGTGCCTGGGGTTTCGGAGGATGAAGTCAATATTCGGATTGAAGAGGCTGTGGCCAATGTGCGAGCGGAACTGATTGATGAATATTCTCAAAAGATCAATGAACTCGAGGCGAGTATTGCATCGCTGAATAATGATCATGA
>RGHP01000349.1 GCA_010024125.1 Gammaproteobacteria bacterium
TGACGACCACCTTCATCCTTGGTCAAAACATAAGCCTCGCACTTAAATTCAGTATGCGGTGAAATTGAACCTGGCGCACAAAGCACCTGACCACGCTCAACGTCTTCACGCTTGGTACCACGAAGCAATACACCAACATTATCGCCAGCCTCGCCCTGATCAAGAAGCTTGCGGAACATCTCAACACCGGTGCAAGTGGTCTTCTGGGTTGCTTTTAGACCCACAATCTCAATCTCTTCACCAACATTCACAATGCCGCGCTCAATACGACCAGTCACAACCGTGCCACGACCTGAAATCGAAAACACATCTTCAATCGGCATCAAAAATGGCTGATCTTTCGGACGCTCTGGCTGTGGAATATAGCTGTCAACAGCCGCCATCAATTCCTTAATGGCTTCCTTGCCAATCTTTTCGTCGCCGTCTTCCAATGCCGCCAGCGCTGAACCCTTCACAATCGGAATGTCATCGCCAGGAAATTCATATGAAGACAACAGCTCACGAATTTCCATCTCAACAAGTTCCAACAACTCTTCGTCGTCAACCTGATCAACCTTGTTCATGAACACACACAAGGCCGGTACACCAACCTGACGCGCCAACAAAATATGCTCGCGGGTTTGTGGCATCGGACCATCGGCCGCTGACACAACCAAAATCGCCCCATCCATCTGCGCCGCACCCGTGATCATGTTCTTCACATAGTCAGCGTGACCAGGACAATCCACATGCGCATAGTGACGGTTGTCTGTCTCATATTCAACATGCGCTGTCGAAATGGTAATACCGCGCGCACGCTCTTCAGGCGCCTTGTCAATCTGATCATAGGCCTGAAATTCAGCCCCACCAGCTTCTGCCATTACCTTGGTAATCGCCGCTGTCAATGTCGTCTTGCCATGGTCAACATGGCCAATCGTGCCAATGTTCACATGCGGCTTGGATCGGTCAAACTTTGCCTTAGACATCTCTTTAGATCTCCTGTTCTTTGATAGGGTTAGGCCATTTTGGCGCGGACTTCGTCAGCCACCGCCTGCGGCACTTGTTCGTAATGGTCAAACTGCATGCTGTATTGGGCACGACCTTGGCTCATTGACCGCAAGGTATTGATATACCCAAACATATTGGCCAATGGCACCATGGCGTCGATGGCACGGGCATTACCGCGCTGATTCATACCGCCCACATTACCACGCCGGCTGTTCAGATCGCCGATGATATCACCCATATATTCTTCAGGGGTGATAACCTCGACCTTCATCACTGGTTCCAACAGCTTTGGGCTGGCCTTGTTCATGGCTTCACGGAAAGCTGCGCGG
>RGHP01000350.1 GCA_010024125.1 Gammaproteobacteria bacterium
AGGTGCGGGTTTTCTACTTTGACCGCAAAAACCACCTTATCGCCGATGAGCAGCACAGCCGCGGCACCGTGGATCACGCGCCCTTCTATCCCCGCGAAGTTATCAAGCGCGCGCTTGAGATGAGCGCCTCGGCACTAGTGGTGGTTCATAATCATCCGTCAGGCGACCCGACCCCAAGCACAGGCGATATTGCCCTGACCCGACAGTTGGGCGAGGCAAGCAAAATGATGGGTCTGACCCTGCATGACCATATCATCATCACTCCAAGCGGCGAGGTCAGCTTTCGCGCGGAGGGTCTGATTTAAAATCAGGCCAAACGCCCGTGACAATGCTTGAACTTTTTTCCCGATCCACATGGGCAAGGTGCATTCCTTCCCACTTTGTTAGACTTTCTTTGAATAGGACCTTTTTCAAGTTCCTGTTGTTTTTGGGCCTCAGCTTGTGCTCTTTTATGTGCCTCAAGCTGTGCTTCTTGACTTGCAATCGCGTCTTCGCCACGTTGCTTTCTCTCTGCACGTTTCGGACGCGGAGTGAGATTTTCTTCATGCGCTTTTAGCTCAGCCTCACGCTCTGGAGAAATTTCTGGGGTTTGAGGTGTTTGTGTTTGAACCTCATTCTCCATTAACTCCGGATTATCAGAGCGATTCTTGTTACGACGGCGACGACGGCGACGACCACCTTGTGATCCGTCTGCTGTACGCTCTGTTTCTTGTGTTTGCGGTCCGCGATTATTTTGCGGGCGCTGGCTCTGATTGGTATCAGTGCGATCGCGTCGATCGTTATTCCGGGTATTGCGGCGACGGTTATTCTGATTCGAGCGATGATTTGGTTGCTCTTCCTCAGCGTCGCCAAACAAGAATCCGAAAATGCGTGAAAGCAGTGATTTTTGTTGAGGTTTACTTTGGCGACGACGCGCGCTTTCTGGACGCTTCTTACGTCCGATGCTGTCGTCTTGGCCGCTTTCTTCGGTCGTCACAGGTTCTGGAGCAGACTCTGGCGCTGGTGTCTTGGGTTTAATATCAGTCACCAGTGCTTGCTCGCGGGCTTCTGCTTGCTTTGCACGCACAAGTTCTGGTTCGGGCGCTGGGGTTGATGCTTGAACATCAATCGACAGTTCGAGATTGGCAACCTGCGGATCGTCATCACGCAGGCGCTGAAGATCGTAGTTTGGCGTTTCCATGTTCGGATTTGGAATGACCAATACACGAACCTTATGGCGGCGTTGGATGGATTCGAGTTGCTGACGCTTTTCGTTCAACAGGAATGTGCCGACTGGAACAGGGACTTGAA